>NZ_VPAM01000045.1:0-21647 GCF_013419215.1 Acinetobacter sp. YH12096
ATAATTCAAGTGAATTTGTTTGAAAGAAGAACTTTAAAAGCTTTATTTTCACCCGATAAAATACCCATAAAACAAGAGGAAGCTCAAATGAGCTTCCTCTTGTGAAAAATTGTGGGACAGCAGTGACACCCTTGTGCCTTTTCTCAACTGAGCCCACTGGGTCATGCCAAAGATAATGCCTGTGCATGCTGCTGCACAATATCTTTCAGGTAAATACGCTTCACCCCATTCGCCAACATGTCTTGCCATGCATGCTGTAAAGAACCCTGTAAATCGATCCCTTTGGTCAAATCAGCAATCACAAAAGTTTCAAAACCAAGCTTACGTGCATCCATTGCCGTCCATGCAACACAGAAATCCGTGGCAATGCCCACCACAAAGACTGTATCAATACCACGTTCGCGCAAATAGCCCGCCAAACCTGTTGAAGTTTTCTGATCTGCTTCCATAAAAGCAGAGTAGCTGTCGATATGCTGATGAAAACCTTTACGGATAATTAGCTGCGCCGTTGGTAAATTTAAATCAGGATGCAATTCGGCATCCTGTGTGCCTTGTACACAATGCGTCGGCCACAGTACTTGCGTTCCATAATTCAGCTCTATGCTGTCATAAGGTACATGCTCAGGATGATTTTCAGCAAAAGAGATATGGTCGGCTGGATGCCAATCTTGAGTCAGCACAATATTCGTAAAGTATTGCCCCAGTTGATTAATCCCTGGAATAATTTGATCGGCATTGGCAACAGCCAACTGACCACCCGGGGTAAAACCATTTTGTACATCGACCACAATCAGCGCTGTATTTTTTTGCATATCTCTCCATCCGTTGTCATGCATTGTCGGCGACTCTACTGATTCGCTCATATTTTAAAAGCCTTAGTATTCAGTCCTGTGCATAAAAATAAAATGACTGTCCTTCCTGACAATACCGATACTTGGGCAAATGCTCAACCAAACGCTGTGCAAAGCGTGGGTAAATACGGGCTTTTCGCCGAGTCGAGGCATGAAAATAAAAATATCGCGGTTGATGTTGAACGATATATTTTAATAAATGGCTGCGTGTCTGTTGCATGACCTCAAACGCATTAATATTTTCAGCAACATCTTCTAGGGTAGGTTCATCGGCAAAGGCCAACCACGCATTTTGTCTCGGCTGTTGGCGATTTCTTTGAAATACAGGTTTGAGTTCCAAGATAAATTCGTATTGATGTAGATACAAACTGAATTCACGTTGATCAACTTTAAAAATTGCGACCAGTTTTCTTGCTGACATAGCCCCTCTACGTTGATTTTTTATTTTCTCTTTCTGCTGTATTTTTACATAAAATACATTTATTTATCTTGGTTTAAAGCATTAGCGCGACTTCAATTGTCGCCATAAAAAAGCCCGCAATATGCGGGCTTTTTTGATATGACATGTTCCTTAAGATGGAATACGACGTACCAATAACAACATAAATATTGCAGAGATTGCGATACATGGAATTGCCGCGGTAATCACCCCTGCCGCACCAAAACCTGCTGCCAATAACTGACCCGCAATTGCAGGGCCTAACATTGCACCGACACGACCAACAGCTGAAGCGACACCAACACCCGTACCACGTAACTGTGTTGGATACACGATACCACCGAAGGCATACAATACACCTTGGCAACCAATCACGAATGCACCGACTAAAGCTGACGCCATGTACATTTGGGTCAATGAACCTGCACCATTCAGCGCAAATAGACCTGCCAAAATACCGCCGTACATCAAAATGATCACATAAGCTTTCTTCCAACGGTCAGTCAACATACCTAAAATGATCGTACCAATGGTTGCACTCACCATGAAGTAGAACTGCGCAGTTGCACCATCTTTACGAGTGAAACCGAGTTCGGTGAACAACGACGGTAACCAGCTCAACATGATGTACACCACCATCAAGGTGAAGAAGTAGCTCACCCAAATTGAGAAAGTACGTAAACGGTTTTCTGTGTTAAAGAGGTTTTTGAAA
Source organism: Acinetobacter sp. YH12096 (assembly GCF_013419215.1). Taxonomy (NCBI): domain Bacteria; kingdom Pseudomonadati; phylum Pseudomonadota; class Gammaproteobacteria; order Moraxellales; family Moraxellaceae; genus Acinetobacter; species Acinetobacter sp. YH12096. The sequence continues at coordinate 2,003 of NZ_VPAM01000045.1, forward strand.
GCACCTTGTTGCACTTCGCCATTGGCGGTCGCTTGAACCGCTTGATCTTTGGCTTTCAAGAATTCACGCGATTCGGGCAGGAACCAAATCATCAATGGAATCACAACAATCGGTAATAAACCACCTAAATAGAAAATATTTTTCCAGTTTGCACCGAAGTCCGTCATTGCAACTAATGACAAGATTGCCGCACCCACAGGCATACCACAGTACATCAAACCGACTGCACGGCCACGATTTTGTGGCGTTACCGCTTCAGATGCCAAGGTAATTAAAATTGGCATTGCTGCACCTAAACCTGCACCTGCAAGAAAACGTACAGCGAGTAAGCTATGGAAGCTATTTACCCATACCGTACATAAGGTAAAGATGGCGAACATCCCTGTAGACCAAATTAATACTTTTTTACGGCCCATTCGGTCTGCAATCCGACCACCCAACAAAGCACCAGGTAATAATCCTAAAATACCGGCACTAAAAAACACCCCTAGCTGCGAGCTATCCAGCCCGAAATATTCACGAATCCCTGCTGCTGCAATACCTGCAGCCTGAATATCCAGACCTTCGATTACGGCAATAAGGAAGCAGATTGCTACCGTGACAATAGCATGCTTATTATCTGACTTTTCCATTGGAGAATCCTTGTTGTCATCAGCGTTCAAATTAAGTCGCATCATCGCTGAGCCTTATAAAGGATATAACTACCAATAAGTTGAAGCCTTTCGTCCAAAATTGGATTACGTGCATGGTGTAATAGTTTTTGTGCTTTAAGTCACAAAGTCGTAAAAACAATTAAAAATTTAAAATAAAAAAATATGAATCGTGCAATGAACAGTCAAATCAAGCGATCTTTTTAAACACTCATAAAAACATGTCTATTTCTATTAGATATAAAAAAGATTATTACCCAAGTTTTTAACAATCATTTGTAATAAAACCCGAGCGAATTGATATAGTTTTTAAATCTTTAGTCATTGTTATTTAATCTTAAATTCTGATTAAAAAGCACGGAATACACATAGATCAACCTTTTGCTGATGATTTAATCAATCCCATCAACCATGCCAACCCTCTCGATTGAATAAAACATTTTCAAGATTCAGCCCTTGCTGAACAATTTTCAGGCTGCAAAAAAACCGCTATTTTACACTTGATTGTTTTAAGTTTGATTTGTATAAAGAATTTTATGGCTTTGACCAAAGCATATTGTTCTTATGCGTTTGATCAGTCATAATTTGCGTAAGCATTATTCAATTTGGGTATAGCCCAATGAACATGCTACAAATCAAAATTCGAAACCATCCAGAAATCAATATTTCATCTTGTCGGATGGACAAATAGGATAGCTTTTCAAAATGACTCAGCAAGCTCAGACCATTCAAGGTTCAATTGTCGCAATCGTCACCCCAATGTTTGAAGATGGCAGCGTAGATTGGAAGAGCCTCGAGAAGCTGGTTGAGTGGCATATAAAGCAAGGCACCAATAGTATTGTTGCTGTAGGGACTACAGGTGAAGCTTCTACCTTGAGCATGGCCGAACACACTCAGGTGATCAAAGAAATCATCCGTGTGGCGAACAAACGCATTCCAATTATTGCCGGCACAGGTGCAAACTCAACCCACGAAGCGATTGAACTCACCAAAGAAGCCAAAGAATTAGGTGCAGATGCGGCATTATTAGTTACACCATACTATAACAAACCTACCCAAGAAGGCCTGTATCAACACTACAAAGCGATTGCTGAAGCTGTTGATTTACCTCAAATTTTATACAATGTACCTGGCCGAACCGGTGTAGACATGCACAACGACACCGTGATCCGTCTTGCTGATATTCCACAAATCGTGGGCATTAAAGACGCCACTGGCGATGTTCCTCGTGGTCAAGAACTCATTGAAGGCCTTAAAGGCAAAGATATGGTGGTGTACTCAGGTGATGATGCAACGGCTTATCAGTTAATGGGTTTAGGTGCTAAGGGCAACATTTCGGTTACTGCGAACGTGGCGCCAAAAGAAATGAGCGAAGTGTGTGCAAGCGCTTTGGCGGGTGACGCAGTCCAAGCCGAGCAACAAAACAATACTGTTGCAAATTTACATCAAATTTTATTTTGCGAATCGAACCCAATTCCTGTGAAATGGGCACTTCATGAGATGAACCTGATTGAAACAGGCATTCGCTTACCATTAACACCCCTTGCAGAACAATATCGTACTCCGCTTCGTGAAGCACTCATCACTGCGGGCGTTATCAAATAAAGAAGAGCAAACATCATGCAATTACGTTTAGGACTTAGCCTGGCACTTTCAGTATTTACATTAGCCGGTTGTAGTTCACTTGCCTTTAATAATGGCACACTGGACTATAAACAAACTACAGATGTTGAACCGCTGAAATACCCTGAAGGGTCAATGGTTCGTCCTGCAACGCCTTTGTATCCTGCTCCATCAGTTGACCCGCTAGCAATTGAGCATGCACCAAAGCTTGAAAATAAGCGTGGCAATCGCTATGCCCTTCCGCGTCCAGCCGCGGAAAAAAATAATGTCGTCGCAGATTCCTCAACAGACAGTACAAATATTAGCCGCCCTCAACTATTGGTGGATGGAAATCAAAATCCACTGATCAAAGTTGAAGGAAATTCTGCTACAATTTGGCAATACACACTTGCTACCCTCAGCAGCCTTAACCATACCATTGTTGGTCAGAGCAAAAACCGTTACGAAGTAACCGTCAAGGTCGATCAGCAGACCTATGTCTTAAGACTTTCTTCTGTAGGTTCAAGCAATAACATCGCTGTGTTCAATGCCGATAACAGTTTTGCAGACAAAGAAAAAGCTGCAGATCTGTTAGCTCAGATTTACCAAAATTGGCCAGCCTAGTCGTACTAGGCATTTTTTCTCGAAAAAGGTTCCCTCATGTTAAAACAAACCTTGCTCTATACTGGTAAAGCGAAATCTGTTTATGAAACAGATAGTTCTGACCACCTCATCCTAGTTTTCCGTGACGATGCTTCTGCATTCAACGGTGAAAAAATTGAACAACTGGATCGCAAAGGTAAGGTGAACAACCGTTTTAACGCCTTTATCATGGAAAAATTGGCTGCGGCTGGTATCGAAACTCATTTCGAAAAACTTCTTTCTCCAACTGAAGTTTTAGTGAAAAAATTAACCATGGTTCCTGTAGAGTGCGTAATTCGTAACTATGCAGCAGGTTCACTTTGCCGTCGTTTAGGCGTTGAAGAAGGTAAAGAACTTACTCCGCCAACTTTCGAATTGTTCTTCAAAGACGATGCGTTAGGCGACCCAATGGTGAATGAATCACAAGCGATTGCATTAGGTTGGGCGACTGCAGAACAACTCGCTCAAATGAAAGAATTGACTTATAAAGTAAACGAAGTACTTAAAGGTCTATTCGATGCAGGCAACATGCTGCTTGTTGACTTTAAACTTGAATTTGGCGTGTTCCACGACCGTATCGTACTAGGTGACGAATTCTCTCCAGACGGCTGCCGTCTATGGGACAAAGACACTAAGAAAAAACTCGACAAAGACCGTTTCCGTCAAGGTTTAGGCGGTGTAGTTGAAGCGTATGAAGAAGTTGCTGCACGTTTAGGTATCGACCTTTCTGATATCTAAGTCGTTCATCGATTTAAAAAACCGAGCTCTTTAGCTCGGTTTTTTTAATTAAATATTACTCGATTAATCCATGATCGAAAAAACAAATGTTAACCATAAAAATCCTCTGTTTCACATTTACCCACGTTCACACTAAGATAGCTACATACCAGGCAGCACGAGGATCTATAAGTTTCCAATGTGTATGCCGACCAGATTTTCCATCTACCCTCTAGGATATATTTCCCCAAAGACATCCTATTTTTTCAGCCCAGCTCGCCTTGAGTTGGGCTTTTTTTTGCATGAAATAGACATAAAAAAGGGCGCCGAAGCGCCTTCCCATTATGATCATTCAAATTATTACTGCTGTTGTTGTTGCATCCAACGTCGTTGCTGCAAACGCTCACCTTCAACTTCACGTTTATTACGTGCAGACTCATACAGCTTAGTGCCTTTCAGTTCAGGCGGCATATAATCCTGCATGACAAAATGCTCAGGATAATTATGTGGATATAAATAGTCCACGCCATAGCCTTGCTCTTTCATCAATTTGGTTGGTGCATTTCTCAAATGTAGTGGCACAGGTAGATTCGAGGTTTTTTCTGCCAAATCTAAGGCTTTGTTGATGGCCAAATAAGTACTGTTACTTTTAGCACTGGTTGCCAAATACACCGCACATTGCCCCAAAATGATTCGACATTCAGGCATACCAATTGCCTGCACAGATCGGAAACATTCTCCAGCCAACAGTAAAGCATTTGGATTTGAGTTGCCAATATCTTCAGATGCCGCAATCAACATACGACGGGCAATAAAAACAGGATCTTCACCACCTTTGAGCATTCGAGCCATCCAATACAAAGCGGCATCTGGATCACTGCCTCGAATCGACTTAATAAAAGCCGAAACTAAATCATAATGCTGTTCGCCCGATTTGTCATAGCGTGCAATATTTTGCTGCGCAACTTTGACCACCACCGCATTGTTAATGATATTTTCTAAGTCTGGCTCAAACGTACTGGCAATTAAATCTAAAAGATTTAATGCTTTACGAGCATCACCTGCGGCAAATTGAAATAAAGCTTCATATTCTTCGATTTGAATATAACGCTCTTTTAAAAACGAATCTTGCTGAATCGCTTGATCCAATAAGCGCTGAATTGCGTCATTATCCAGAGCATTTAAGGTATACACCTGACAACGCGACAATAAGGCATTATTAACTTCAAATGAAGGGTTTTCTGTGGTTGCACCAATCAGGGTAATTTTGCCCTTTTCAACTGCATTCAGTAAGGCATCTTGTTGTGACTTATTAAAGCGATGAATTTCATCAATAAACACCACAGGTGTCAATAAATCTCCACCATCGGCGATGATTTCACGTAACTCTTTCACCCCAGTATTGAGCGCAGATAAACTAATAAATGGTCGGTCAACGGCCTGCGCTAACAACAATGCAATTGTGGTTTTACCTACACCCGGAGGTCCCCAAAAAATAATCGATGGCAAATGCCCTTGGTCAATCATCTGGCGTAACGGTGCATCTTCACCCAAAAGGTGATCTTGTCCAATAATTTGCGATAAATCATGAGGACGCATGCGTTCAGGAAGAGGAATTTGGCTGTCTGACATCTTATTATTTCGTTTCCGGCAATTGGGGACGTTTTTTCTATTCTAACACTGCCTTGGCAGAATCTTTGCTTTATTCGATATTCAATTTAAGAGGCTGGTTTGATGTCATTATTTAAGTATCTTGCATGTAAAAATCCTTAGGCGAATGTTAACTATAATGTAACAAGAGATCTTATCCCTTATCGATCAAATTAAAGTATGATCGGCTAGATATCCCATTTTTAGCTTGCCTGACCCAATTGGACAGATTGTATGAAGCAATCATTAAAGCAAAAGCAAATACCTCAAGTTCAACAAGGCATTGATCTATCTATATATTCATTTCAACAAATGCCTCAAGCCAAGAATATACAATTACAACATACCCAATGTGCAGAATTACGAGAAAAACTCGACAGCCGTAATCAAATGTTAGATGCCAGTGTCGACTGTATTAAATTATTAAGCCTAGACGGTCATATTCTGCATATGAACCGCGCTGGTTGCTTAGCTCTCGGTGTGTCGCCGACTGAAACTGAGTTTGGTATATCATGGCACAAATTATTGCCTGAAGAAGTCCGCGACGCGTGTCTGAATGCTTTTGCAGAAGCCAAACAAGGAAAAACTTCTCGCTTTGTCGGCATGAGCCAAGTGGCCGATGAACCCATGGCTTATTGGGATAACATGCTCAGCCCAGTATTCAACGAATATGGCCAAGTCAAAGAAATTCTCTGTGTCTCCCGTGATATTACGGTACAGCGACTGGCGGAAAATAAACTCCAACGGATCATTGAACAGGATGATTTAACAGGTTTATTAAACCGCCGTGCCTTTAGTCGAGTCTTTAAAAGTCACTTAAGAGTGGCACGAGAACATCAGCAACAACTGGGTTTGTTATTGATCGATCTAGATTATTTTAAGCATATTAATGACACCTTAGGTCATAGTGCCGGAGATCATTTACTGCATACCCTTGGGCAGCGTTTTCAGCACTGTTTTGATGCAAATATCGTGGTTTCACGCTTAGGTGGCGATGAATTTGCCATTTCTATTCCTAACTTAAAATCGCAACAACAATTAACAGATATTGCCAGCATCGCCTGTCAGCAAATGGATATGCCGATTTTCTATAATGGACAAAGCATCAATATAGGTATGAGTATTGGCTGCGCGATCTACCCACGCGATGCACAAAATTCCTCGAATTTACTTAAATGCGCAGATATTGCACTGAATGATTTAAAAGGCAGTGGTCGTGGTGGGGTGCGAATGTTCAACCACACCATGTTCAAAATCCTTGAAAATACCACTCGTCAATTAACGCTAGCGCGCAGCCTGATTAAGTCCAATCAAATTATTCCGTTTTATCAACCCAAAGTTCGCCTTTCTGACAGTCAAGTGGTCGGCTTTGAAGCTTTGCTGCGTTGGTACGATAAAGACCAACAATTACAATTACCTTCTCAAATTTTTGCTGCATTTCAAGATTATGAATTGGCTTCACGCATTAGTGAAACGATGCAAATTAAAATCTTTCAAGATATTCAAAAATGGATTGAACTCGGACTACAACCGCTACCAATTTCAATAAATGCTGCCCCTGTCGAATTTTTACGTGATGATTATGCGGAAAAACTACTGAATCGCTTAAAGCAGTTTGGTATTTCACCGGACATTATTGAAGTCGAAATTACCGAGCAAAGCCTGTCGGAACGTGGCTCAAATTATGTGATTCGCGCCCTCAATTTATTGAAAGACCATGGCATCCACATTTCTTTAGATGATTTTGGTACAGGTCATTCATCATTAACACGTCTAAGTAACTACCCTGTCGACTGTATTAAAATCGACCGTAATTTTGTGGAACGCATGCACACCGACTGTTCAGCACTAGCCATTGTCAAAGCGATTACCCAAATTGGTGCGAGTGTTTCCCTGAATATACTGGTCGAAGGTATAGAGAAACCGGAACAGGTCGATACCTTAAAAGAATGTAATTGTCATACTGGACAAGGTTTTTACTTTTATCGTCCGCTCAGTTATGACCATGCGATGGAACTTTTGAGTCACTAAAACTTGTGGAGCAAGACACGATGACACTGAAGTATTTAGTCAGTGCCTGTCTGGCAGGCCAACCCGTTCGTTATGATGCCAAATCAAATACACAACAAGCAATTTGCCAACTGATGCAGACTCACCAAGTCATTACGGCCTGCCCAGAAATGATGGGCGGCCTGAGCTGTCCACGTTTTCCTGCAGAAATTCAAAATGGTCAAGCCACTGATGTGCTCAATGGTACAGCCCAAGTCAAAGATGTCTTGGGCACAGATGTCAGTGCTGAATTTATCGCGGGTGCCCACCGCATGTTGGAATTGGCCCAATTGCATAAGGTTGATGTGGTGGTCTTAAAAGATCGTAGCCCGTCGTGCGGCAGTCATTATATTTATGATGGCACCTTTACGCGTACAAAAATTGAAGGCTATGGAGTAACCACAGCACTCCTCAAACAGCATGGTTTTCAGGTTCTGTCAGAACAAGACTTTCTGGCCATGATACAAGATCAACTCTAGCCCCAAGATAGAGCGTATCTGTGTCCTTTAGCGTACCCAACGCACAATATAATCTTCAATATCATCAGGGTTGACGTCTTCTTCACTGATGCAACGCCCTGCGGCAGACTTTCGTGCCTTCAAAATACTGTCACGACTTCCCGTCACGAGATGATGCCAACGCGGTAAATCTTTACCTTCAGAAATTCTACGATAAGCACAGCTCGGCGGTAGCCAATGAAATTGGTGAATTTGTTCAGGTGTCAGCTGTATGCAGTCTGCAACGTGTGATTTGCGATTTGGATAATCGGAACAACTGGCAGTTTCACAATCTAAAAGTTTGCATGCCACTTTGGTGTATGCCACCTCTTGCGTATCTTCATCTTCAAGCTTGATTAAACAACACAGCCCGCAACCATCACAGAGGGACTCCCACTCCAAATGAGTGAGTTCAGTCAAAGCATGCTTTTTCCAAAAATGTGGGCGTAGAGTATCGGTCATCTTCTCGCTCGCAACGAAGGTGGCAGGCATATTAACTGAACCCGCACATAAATTCCTTGTTTAAGTTACCGAATATTGAACATTAAATAAACAAAAGAATACATAGCATGCTTTCTGTGACTTCTATACTGATGAGACAGAATAAAAAATCACATGGAGATAAAACTATGTTCCGCTGGGCTATTATTTTCGCTGTAATTGCATTGATTGCGAGTCTGCTAGGTTTTGGTGGTGTTGCAGGCTTATCCAAAGACTTTGCTGTTATTCTTTTGGTTATTGCAGTCATTCTCGCAATTGTTGGTTTCCTCTCTCGAGGAAAAGTTTAGGCGACTGAGTGACTGATTCAATGTCGTTTTAAACTACAAATTACTCCCCTCAGACTCATGAATCAGAAACCTATGTTTTTATCATCTTGAGTCTCAATCAAAAAAATAAGAGCCTATAGGCTCTTATTTTTTTACATCAACGTCAAACGCATTACGCTGTAGGTTTTAGCTTTAAGGTTTTAAGTGACGAGGTCTAAAGCCGGTTGCAATTAAAGCAATCCCATAAGCAGCAATGCCAATCACACATAAGATGATCACTTCCGCGACACGCATCCACGCAGATACATCACCGTTGTACCATGTTAAGCCATACCACAGTGCAGCAATCATCACAGCATTGGCAATCGCAAACTGAATCACCAATTTTTTCCAATGCGCACCAAAACGGAAAATATTGCGCTTATGTAAATAAAAATACAGCATCCCTGCATTCACTAAAGCGGAACCCGATGATGCCAATGCCAAAGCCATATGCTCAGCATGCCAATCAATCAGTTTAAAGAACCCAATAAACACCACGTTAAGAATGGCATTGGCTGCGACCGCCATTAAACCTACACGTACTGGAGTTTTTGTATCTTGCTGCGCATAAAACCCTGGTGCAAACACTTTGATGAGCATGAATGAAATCACACCAGCACTCATACATTGCAATGCTAATGCAGTCATTTGTGTATCTTCAAAGCTAAATTGACCACGTTCAAATAAGGCCTGAATAATAGGTGTCGAAAGCATGAACAGCGCAATACTGGCAGGCACACCCACCAAGATAATGACTTTAGCCGCCCAATCAATCATACGACGGAATTTTTCTTGATCTTGTTCAGCATGACGCGCAGACAACGAAGGTAAAATTACGGTACCAATGGCCACCCCAATCAAACCTAAAGGCAGCTCGGTCATACGCTCAGCACTATACAGCCATGATACTGAACCATCTTGCATGAAAGACGCCCAAATGGTGTTCAACAGCAGGTTGATCTGCGTCACTGAGACACCAAACAGCGCTGGCAGCATCAACTTCATGATGCGATCAACACCTTCATGTTTGAAGTCAACTTTCGGTGGAATCAGTAATTTTTTACGCCATAGCTCTGGAATCTGAATCGCCAATTGTAAGAAGCCTGCAGCGACAACAGACCAACCTAAAGCCATAATTGGCTCAGCCATATAAGGGGTTAACCATAGCGCACCGGCAATCATCGCGACATTGAGTAACACTGGAGCGAACGCAGGTGTACTGAATGAGCCATAACTATTCAAAATACTACTGGCAAATGCTGTTAAGGACATAAACAGTAAGTAAGGAATCGTTAGGCGAAACATATCGGTGGCTAACGCAAACTTGTCTGCATCACCATGGAAACCCGGTGCATAGATATAGATAATCGCGGGTGCGGCCACCATCGCGATGAACGTCAAGCTGGTCATCACTAGACCTAAACAGCCAAAAACACGGCTAATCAGAATCTGGACTTCGGCATGGGTTCGACTGGTTTTATATTCAGTCAATACAGGAATAAAGGCTTGTGAAAATGCCCCTTCTGCAAATAAACGCCTAAAAAAGTTAGGAATACGAAAGGCAACCACGAAGGTATCGAAGTCTTTACCTGCACCAAATACATTTAACAGGACAATATCCCGTACCAGTCCCAATACACGGGACAACATAGTCATTGCACTGACAATAACTGTCGAACGCCAAAGCGCCATCGGTATTTCTCACTTTTGAAAGTGCGCCTATTGTAATGAAACTCGTCAAGGAATTTCATTGGTTTATTAAACGCAGTGTGTATTGTTTATTTGTTTTTAAAATGATGCAGCTGTTGACGAAAAGCGTTCCACTCAAAAAATGGACCCGGATCAGTTTTACGTCCCGGTGCAATATCTGAATGCCCTGCAATATGTTGTTGAATTTTAGGATAAGCCTGTTGTAAACACGCCACGACCTCGGTCAGCACAGCATATTGTGCAGCTTCAAAAGGTAAATCATCACTTCCTTCGAGTTCGATGCCTATCGAATAATCATTACATTCTTTTTGTGCTAAATAGGTTGAACGACCTGCATGCCAAGCCCGATCATTAAAATTGACAAACTGTAGGACTTCACCCGTACGCAGAATCAATAAATGTGTCGATACTTGCATCCCTTCAATGGTTTGAAAATAAGGATGTTTCGACCAATCCAACTGATTTTGGAAAAATTGTTCGATATAACCACCTCCAAACTGAGAAGGTGGCAAACTAATATTATGAATGACAACAAGCTGAATTTCGGTATCTTCAGGACGCTGGTTAAAATTCGGTGATGGAATTTGACGCGCACCTAGCAATTGCCCATCCTGCACCTGAAATGTTGTTGCTTGTGACATAAAAGAATCCTGTGTCTAAGCCGGCCTGCAATGCTGCAGATCAAAATGCCGAGCCCTACTTGAAAGTTTTAATGCTAAAACTTTCACATTGAAATCTCAATTCAAGTCTGTGAAAGTAGTTAAAAATCGCTCATTTTTCAGGAACAATGCTAATATAACGCGCACATTTTCCTGAGTTAAAAAAGATACGGAACTTCTTATGAGCATATCGCAATCTTTGCTTGAACAATCAATCCAAATCAATATTCAACACGCACTACAAGAAGATATTGGCGAAGGCGATATTACTGCCCTATTAACTCCAGAAGATGAACAAGCCACTGCAACGATTATCAGCCGTGAAGAGATGATCTTGGCGGGTCAGCCTTGGGTCAATGCGCTCATTCAGGCTTATGATGCCGCTGTCCAAGTCACTTGGTTGAAAAATGATGGTGACCGTGTGGCCGCAGGCGAAGCCTTTTTAAAACTCGCAGGTTCTGCGCGTAGCTTACTTACGGTTGAGCGTCCAGCCTTAAATTTTGTGCAAACATTATCTGCAGTAGCGACCAAAACTGCTGCCTATGTCCAGCAGCTTGAAGGTTTGCATACTCGTCTACTCGATACCCGTAAAACCTTGCCAGGCCTACGTATTGCACAAAAATATGCGGTTGCTGTCGGAGGTGGTCAAAACCATCGCTTAGGTTTATTTGATGCGTTTTTAATTAAAGAAAATCACATCATGGCAGCAGGTGGCATCCAACAAGCGATTGCCAAAGCACACCAGATTGCACCGGGCAAACCTGTGGAAGTGGAAGTCGAAACTTGGGATGAACTCAACCAAGCGTTAGAAGCAGGTGCGGATATTGTGATGTTGGATAACTTTAGTCAGCAACAAATGATTGATGCCGTTAAACATGTGAATGGTCGCTGCAAACTTGAAGCCTCAGGCAATATCACTATTGCAAACTTACGTGAAGTGGCAACGACAGGGGTCGATTATATTTCGATGGGTGTGCTCACCAAAGATGTCACAGCGATTGATTTATCTATGCGCTTTAATGCCTAACGCTCTAGACTTGCTCTAAACATAAATAAAGGGTGCTATTGCACCCTTTTTGATGCTTAACCTCTAGCATGACTTAATCATCATCTTGCTGTTGTTTAGCTCGTTCAGTTTCATGTTCAGAATCCTTTTCATGCTCCGCATCGTCTTCATGCTGCTCGCGCTCATCTTGATCATCGTCATGATCTTTTGAGTTTTCACTTTGTTCAGAAAAACGACCACCTTCACGCTCTTGAACCTGATTTCCCAAAAATCACAACCACTGATCAAAAATACGCTGAATAAAGAAAAATGCATCATCCAATTTTTCATTTTTAGTCCTTCAAAGCATCCTGATTCTATTAATTTGAGTCAAAGACACGCTGCTTAATAGGTGATTCTTGTTGGATTTTCTATATTCAGCGCATAAAAAAACGCATCCGAAGATGCGTTCTTTATTCAGTTTAAACTGAATCAAACAACTTACCAGCCTAAAGCTTCTTGTTGTTTTTTGATCAATTCTTGAATGCCTTTTTCAGCCAGTTCAAGCATTTCATTACACTGTGTACGTGTAAATGGTTTGTCTTCTGCTGTACCTTGAAGTTCAATGAACTCACCAGCTTGTGTCATCACTACGTTCATGTCTGTTTGGCAGCTTGAATCTTCTTCATAGCAAAGATCAAGTAATGCTTCGTCTTGATACATCCCTACAGAAATCGCAGCAACTAAACCTTTTAATGGATCTTGTTTAATTTTTTTATTTTCAAGCAAGACATTCATTGCATCGACCAAGGCAACTGCTGCACCTGTGATTGATGCTGTACGTGTACCGCCATCTGCCTGAATCACATCACAGTCGATGCTGATGGTATTTTCACCCAATTTTTTCAAATCGACCATCGCACGTAAGCTACGACCAATCAGACGTTGAATTTCTTGAGTACGACCGCTTTGTTTACCACGTGCCGCTTCACGGTCAGTACGTGTATGTGTTGAACGAGGTAACATGCCATATTCAGCAGTCACCCAACCCTGACCTTTTCCTTTAAGGAAACGCGGCACTGAGTTGTCGACACTTGCAGTACAAAGAACTTTTGTATGACCAAATTCAACCAATACAGAACCTTCCGCATAACGTGTGTAGTTACGGGTAATTTTTACTTCACGTAATTGATCTAATGCTCGTTGGTCGATACGCATAATGAGTCCTTAATCTGACAAAATTGATTGCGGCACATTATAACAGAAGGTACAGCCAGATTCGGGACGCATTCGTGTGCATTTACAAAATCCATTCATCCAAGTTTTGATAGGCCCATCGTACGACATCAGGAAATTTGTTAGACTGAAGCCACGCAAAATTCAGGACGAATTGCATGTCGATACGGGAAGAACGTAAGCAACAAAGTCGTAAAGCTATCCTTGATGCAGCGCTTGCATTGAGTACCACAGGCCGTTCTTTTAGCAGTCTGAGCTTACGCGAAATTTCCCGTCATGTCGGCTTGGTTCCTGCTGCGTTTTATCGCCATTTTCAGGACATGGATGAGCTCGGTTTGGAACTAGTCGACCAAATGGCCCTGCACCTTCGCAATGTACTCAATCAACTGAGTCAGCAATGCTTTCAAGCACCCGATGCACGTACACGACAGAGTCTGGATTATTTATTTCATGCCGTTGAGCAATTTCCTGAGGCATGGATGTTTCTCATTGCAGAGCGTTGGGGTGGTTCAGCTTCCTTAAGACAAGCCATTACACGTGAATTTAATTTTCTCAGTACTGATTTGGCCCATGCACTGGCTCAAGTTGAAGCGACTCAACACATTCAATCCGAACAAGACCTCAAAGTATTGGGACAAATTTTGTTTGAATTGGCCTTAAGTTGGGCAATGCAGTGGATTGACTTACATCGACATGTTGAGCTTCCACAACGTACGGATGCGCTACAACAATTTCGCCGCCAAGCTCAGACTCAAGTTCAGCTCTTATTTCGTGGCATTTTGCATTGGGATCGATCTTTGGCTCAAATCGCTGATCCACAAAATTTATCGACCTAAAACGCAAAATATGCCTGCATAAAAAAAGCCGCATCGAGTGCGGCTTTTTCAAAACACTGTTATTTCGCTTTACGTTCTTTATCAACAAGGAATTTCACGATTTCAACGGTACGGGCATCTTCACCTTGTACGATGTATTTACCATTGACGGTAATCGCAGGCACGCCGCTCAATTGATATTGAGCTGCTAAGTTTTTCGCTTGAGCAATTTTTGAAGACACAGCAAATGATTTAAATGTGCTGTTAAATTTCGCTTCAGGAACACCATAACGGGTGTAGAACTTCGCAAATGCGCCTTGTTCTAAGATATTTTTCTGACCCACATGAATGTCATGGAACAATTGTAAATGTGCTTTTTGACGAACACCCAGTGCTTCCGATGCATAGTAAGCACGCGCGCCTTGTTCCCAAAGTGGATTCATTGCTGCAGGTGTACGGACAAAACGTACATCTTTAGGCAATTGCTTTAACCACGTTTGCATATGCGGTTCTAATGTAAAACAATGTGGGCAGCCATACCAAAAGAACTCACGGACTTCGATTTTACCCGGACGTTCGACTTTAATCGGTTTTGGAATAACTGTGTAATCAGTCCCCGCGACAAATTGCGCTGCCATCGCACTGCCAGAAAAAGCCAAAATAGCTGTTGTAATCGTGCCTAAAAGGAATTTTTTCATTGAACTTATCGTCCTCAAAATCATTATGATTAGTTTATGGCAACACTATAAATCAAATCTGTCGATTTCGTTTTCATTCTGTGAACTTTTTTAAGGCTTTTATCGCTTTTTTTTCAGGACGCGCTACACTAACTCCCATAAACTTTTTTCTAAAATATAAAGACTTGATTGAGGTGCAACCGATGTCGCAATTGAATGTTGATCCACAAGAAATTGCCAAATTTGAAGCTTTCGCAGCCATATGGTGGGATCAGCATTCTGAGTTCCGCCCTTTGCACATGATTAATCCCCTGCGTTTGAACTGGATTGATGAGCATTCAAATGGTATCACTGGCAAGAAAGTATTAGATGTGGGCTGTGGCGGCGGTATTTTAGCTGAAAGCATGGCACGTCGCGGTGCGCAAGTATTGGGTATCGACATGGGCGAAGCGCCGTTGAATGTTGCACGCTTACATGCCGAACAAGAAAATGTACAAAATATTGAATATCGCCAAGTACCTGTAGAGCAATTGGCAGAAGAGCAAGCAGGTCAATATGACGTCGTCACCTGTATGGAAATGCTCGAACACGTACCCGATCCAGCTTCGATCATTTTAGCCTGTCAAAAGCTGGTAAAACCGGGTGGTCATGTGTTCTTCTCGACCATTAACCGTAATCCTAAAGCCTATTTGTTTGCGATTATTGGTGCGGAATATGTTTTACGCATGTTGGCGAAAGGCACTCATGATTATTCGAAGTTTATTAAACCTTCAGAATTAGCTCATGATATTCGTCAAGCCGAGTTAAAACTCAAAGATATGACAGGTTTACATTATAACCCGATTACCAAACGCTATTGGCTCGCACCGAATGTGGATGTGAACTACATGGTTCATACGGTGAAAGAAGCCTAATGAAAGCTGTACTCTTTGATCTTGACGGTACACTGATTGATACCGCGGCTGATTTTATTCGTATTATTCAAGACATGTGCCGTGACAAAGGCATTGCGGTGGTCAGTGCTGACGACATTCGTGTACAGGTATCTGAAGGCGCGCGTGCCATGGTCAAACTGGTCTATCCAGAGTTAGACGTTGAAGATCCTATCTTTCTGGCACATCGTCAACGCTTTCTAGATCTGTATGGTGCTGATATTGCAGTTGATACCGATCTGTTTGAAGGCATGTATCCACTACTCGCAGAGTTAGAACAACATCAAATTCCGTGGGGTATTGTCACCAATAAGCCGCGTTCACTCAGTGAAGCGTTGCTCAAAGCGTTGAATTTGACTGAGCGCTGCTCGGTATTGGTTTGCCCAGATGATGTCAGTAAAACCAAACCAGACCCAGAGCCGATGTATTTAGCCGCCAAGCACATTCATCTAGATGCTCAAGACTGTATCTATGTCGGTGATCATCCACGTGATATCGATGCCGGTCGTAATGCGCAGATGTACACAATTCTTGCGGCTTATGGCTATTTACCTTTACAACACAAAGATGACTTAACAGCTTGGCATGCAGATTGTATAGTGAAGACTGTTGCTGAATTGCATGAAGTCATTCATGATTTGGTTATCAAACCGAAAACGCTAAACACAGCGACTTTATAACGATAGAACACAACACAATAAAACGAGGAGGTACGGATGAAATATTCAGAATATCAACCTCGCCCCGATCTGCTCAAAGATCGCATTATCCTGATTACAGGTGCGGGCGATGGTATTGGCCGTGCGGCTGCCCTCAGCTATGCCTTACATGGCGCAACCGTGGTTTTACATGGACGCACACTGAATAAACTAGAAGTGATTTACGATGAAATTGAAGGATTGGGTGCCCCCCAACCGGCGATTTTACCGCTACAACTGTCTAGTGCCTCTCCTCGTGACTATGAGCTATTGGTCGACACCTTAGAAAAGCAATTTGGTCGCCTAGACGGCATTTTGCATAATGCCGGGATTTTGGGTGAGCGAACTGAACTAGAACATTATCCTGTGGATGTTTGGGATGATGTCATGGCGGTGAACCTTCGTGCGCCCTTTGTACTGACTCAAGAGCTGATGCCCCTACTGCAAAAATCTGAGCATGCCTCAGTGGTCTTTGCCAGTTCAGGTGTGGGGCGTGAAGCCCGTGAACGTTGGGGCGCGTACTCGGTTTCAAAAATTGCCATTGAAGCCGTAAGCACATTGTTCGCTAAAGAAAATGTACATCCGAATATTCGCTTCAACTGCATTAACCCAGGGGCAACACGTACTGCCATGCGTGCAAAGGCGTATCCAGACGAAGATCCAAAAACTTTGCCTACGCCTGAAAGCATCATGCCTGCATATTTATATTTAATGGGTGACGACAGCTTGCATTTAACCGGTGCCAGCATAGATGCCCAAGATGAATAAGCTGAAAGCCAATTTAAAAAAGGAAGCGCGAGCTTCCTTTTTTTATGTCTTGAATCTTTACAACGCATCATTAACCGACTGATTTTGCAGTGACCACGCGAAAGTCGACTTGAGTTTTTAGCAAATTTGCCGATACTTGGGGCATTCTTTAAAAACATTGGATTGATACATGTCTGACTTTAGCAATATTACAGTGACTCCAACTGAGGATGGCATGGTTAACCTACTGGTCGATGGTCAACCGATTTCAGCAAAATATGGGATGAAATTCGACCCGAGTATCGTGGACGATTTAAAAGGATTAGATGTCGGTCAAAATGCAAAATTATTTGAACAATTTATTTTTTCGCATACTGACTTAAACTTTGAGCATGCCTATTTCTATATCACTTGCATTCAAAAGCAAGAAGCAGGCTTTCAAGTGATCACTAACTTTGTTTATCGCATTATTGCGCAAGATCAAGCACCGTTTGAGCATGTGATTACCAAACAAGGTGCAGCAATGACACCTGAAGATATTAATGAATTTATTCAAGCTCATATTCAAAAATCATTAACGGATTATACTGACCTGAAATACGCATACTAAGTGTGTTCCAAGTGAAAAATTCATGTTTAAAAAGGGCCATTTGATGCCCTTTTTTTAAACCCTTAGATTAGCATTTGAAATTCAACAAGCTTTGATCAATAGACAGCTTCATTACCCAACTTTCCATTGATCGTATTTTTAAATTATTTTTATAATAATATTCGGTTTTTCAAATTAAGTATAAAAGCATAGACTGCTTGCCATGACATAGACCGACGGCAAGGAGACCCAAATGGCTGATCAAACACGCAAAATTGAAACCATTCGTTCAATTGAAAACTTACAACTGACTGAAAATTTGATCTCTGCAATGGACGATGCCGAGCAAGCTGAATCTGTGGCTCAAGCGATTTATTCACTCCAATGCCTCAATGAGCAGTGGTACTAAAACCCGGATTTACTCACCTTTTCCAGTCCAGTATCTCTACCCCATTTGCCCATCAAGACTTGATGGGCGTTTTTGATCGTGCTTACAATAGACCTCAAATTTGATCAAGACTGCATTGCAAGGATAAAAAGCACGCATTATCGGACCATCGCTTTCAATATGGAAAGATTGTTCTCAGCGCGAAATTTATCGCATAATATCCGCAATCTCTTCGTTTTATTTAAAGAAATATTCATCTTTCTTCACAGTTTCTCTGCATTTAATGCGTACAGTAGTGATATTGAAGATAAATTACTCATGAGGGTTGAACATGAAAAAGATTTTGCCAATTTTGGCTCTTTCTTTCAGTGCTTTAATAGCAAGCAGCATCACGTCTGCAGCGCCTCACTTCAAGAACGATGAACGTGGCTTTGATGGCCCACGCGGCAATGCATATGGTCAAATGAAAAAAGATCGTGATTTCCGTGGTTATCAGGACGATGACGATCTTGAAGATCGACGCCGTATGCGTGAACAACGTGGAGTCAAACGTTTGCAACAACATAAATGGCAAACGGGCTATGTGATGCCACAGCATTATCGTGGTAATGGTTATAAAGTCGATTATAAAGACCATAACTTACCTAAACCATCGCGTAATCAGCAATGGTATAAAATCAATAATGACTACATATTGGTCAACTCAGATAGTAACAGTATTCTGAAAATTTTAGGTATGTAAGCCATTTTGAATTAAATTTCGCCATATTTTTTAAAGCCCAGATTAACTCTGGGTTTTTTTATGAGGTTTTTCAACATTTAACCGAAAAGCCTGATGCTGCCTAGCTTTCAGGTCATTTGCACACCTTCAAATTTCCTCCATACATTTCACAATTCAACTATATTACCCCCACGCTTTCTCTGAACTTTCTCGCTAATTTTGAATCATCGAAAAACAGATTAGAAATGTATAGAGGTGTCCCATGAACAAAATCGTATCGACTTTAGTTCTTTCAGTATCGGCTTTAATGGCAACGACAGCAGCAATCGCTGCACCAGACCATCGTCAAGATGACCGCCGTTACCATCCGTCATACCAACATCAAGACAACCGTTGGGACAAAGATCACCGTCCGAGCAATTGGAATAACAACAACCGTTATGACAATAATCGCTACGACCGTAATGACTTTCGTCGTGTAAATCCAAGCCGCGATTGGCGTGTTGGTCAAAGCTTTCCTCGTTATTTCGATTCAAGCCGCTACAAAGTGAGTGATCGTGAAGCGCGCCGCTTACCGAACACCGGTCGTTATCAACAATGGTACAAAATCAATGGTGACTACGTGTTAGTCAATGATCGTACCGATCGCATCATTCGCATTAAGAATGGCTAATCATTCGACGATCTCTTAAGTCCCTTTCCCAACACCTGAACACTGTTCAGGTGTTTTTTTATCAAATAGAGGGTAAAACTCTGTCCTTCAGGTCAGAGATATAAGCGACACGACCTGAAGTGTCGTTTGATTTAACTAAGGACTATTTTCCTTGAGTTTTGATTGTTAATATAAGTACATGAAAACCCTTAAATTACGT
>NZ_VPAM01000046.1:0-20037 GCF_013419215.1 Acinetobacter sp. YH12096
AAATATGATTGCTGAGAACTGCCTTGTTTTGAAACTTGGTTGGCTTTAATTAGTTTTTAGTATTCTTTATAGAAAATGCCTCGATCAAGGGGCATTTCTAACAATCATTTAACATAAAATTTCTTATGCGAAATTACATACCAACTTTAACCACATTGTGGACAGGTTGGATTTTAGAGATAAGAAAAACTTCTAGGGCATTTGCTAAATAAGCCGTATCACGCTCAAAGCCTATTGTAATGATGGATCCAGCATCTTTCAGTCTTGGATCTATCGCAATATATTCAGTTTTATCTTCATTCCATCGGCAATATTTCATTACCCTGGCGCTTAAGCCATTACCACGATAACGGCCAGCACCTCTAGAAGTCCCAACACCGATATAAGTCACTAAATCCCCTTTGACAAACGCATATACACCTTGTTTATCGTAATTAGGAATTTTTCCAAAATTAAAATGTACTGGTGACCATTCAGGAGGCTTTCCTAATAGGTCTACATTCCAGTGATGTTCGAAGAATAATTCTGTATTACGTATTAACTTATTAAGTGTTGGATCTTCCACTACTTATCCCTCAAAATTTATAAATTAAAAAGCTTTCGGTCACGCTCATCTGTTAAATACTTATCCATCTGAGCAATTAATTTAGCTCTGGCTTGTTCATCATCTTCAGTGATCTTTAGCATACAGGATCCAATTAAAATTTTGCGTCTGGTATCATCCTTTCGAGCTTGTTCTTTCTCTTTAGCACGTTCTCTTGCCAGTGCTGCCTGTCTTTGAGCCTTTAACTGCTTTAGCTTTTCTTCCTGTGCTTTGATTTTGCTGTCTAGTGTTTCAGTAACGCTCATTAATCCAATACCATCATCCTGGGAAACCATCCCTAACATAAGCGCACTTGAATATGCATTCAAGGTGCTATATGTATAGTAATGTTTTCCTCGAAGAGCGCACTTATGCAAACTTCGTTTGCAAGTACGATTGGGGTCTCCCCAATACCCCGACAACCGTATCCACGGTTGTACTTCACTACGTGAAAATTTAAAAGCGAAAATAGGCATGGCGATTTACCACTTTTCAGTCAAAACCGTAGCACGATCAGCAGGGCGTTCCGCTACTGCTGCGATTGCCTATCGGGCAGGTGAAAAGATCTATTGTGAACGTGAGGGCCGAGAACATGATTACAGCCGAAAAACAGGTGTGGAATATAAAGAAATTTATTTACCCGAAGGCGCACCAGAACATTTAAAAAACCGGGAAAGACTCTGGAACGAAGTTGAACAACGGGAAACCCGAAAAAACTCGACAGTTGCCCGAGAATTTGAAATCGCTTTTCCAAGTGAATTAAATCAGGAACAACGCCTGGCCATGCTCGAAGAGCTATGCGCCAGTATCGTGGACAGACACCAGGTAGCCGTCGATGCCTGTATTCATGCACCGCATACTGGATCTGGTAGTGATGAACGCAATTATCACGCGCATATCCTGATGAGCACACGCAAACTTACTCAGGAAGGCTTCACCGAGAAAACCCGGGAACTGGATCAGAAACACAGTGGAGAAATCGAACACTGGCGCGAACACTTTGCCGATATCTGCAATATGCACCTGGATCTGGCTGGATACACTGCCCGAGTCGACCACCGCAGCTACAAAGACCAGGAGAATGGTTTAGAAGCCACGCTGCACGAAGGGCCGAAAGTCACCGAACTGCGCCGAAAAGGGATTGAGACCGAAATCAGCCGAAGCAATGACGAAATCAAACAGAGAAATCAGGCTCAGCTGCAATACAGCAAAAATATGGATCTGCTGATTGCTGAAAATGAGATCAAACTCAGCACACTGAAAACAGAACAGCAGATCCAAATCAAAAATAGCGCTAAAACGCCACCAATTGACGAAAAAGCCCTGTTTGAGGAAAAACAGAGGGAAACCCTTGGCAAAGTGCTAAAACGCGAAATCAGCGCAAAAGACGCGAATCTAGACCTGGATTTCATGCAGCGTAATCTCAAACAAGCCGAAATAACCCTGACCAAGCACCACAAACATCAAAATGAGTTCAATCAGCAGCTTGCCCAGGAGATCGTGAAAAGCGGACTCAAGCAAAGTCATGACAAATTGCAAAGCCTGGTCGATCAACACAACGAATTAACTCAGAACAAACCCTTACTGTTTGGAAAAAAAGCCTGGGAAGCCCAACGTGATGCGATTTACCAGGAGCACAAAAAGCTGAAAGGTCAGCATGAACACCAGAAAAAACATGGTGTGAAGGATTTATTGGAAAATGACAAATTCAAAGAACATGCCTGGAAGCAGTACCAACAACAACATCCAGCCAAAGCCAAGCAATACCAGACTCTATACCCATCCTATCAAGTCATTAAAAAATGTGTGGATGAGATCAAAGCAGAACAACAGATGAAACTCAGACAGGAACAACAGCTCAAAGCACAGCAACATGCGCCTAAAATGAAATCTCGTGGCATGAGTCGCTAAACAGAGCGAGTGTCTACGAGCGAACTGAGAAAATTTGCCCATCCCTTTCCCTGATTACAAGCTCCCTATCCATCAATCACCTGCTTTACAGAGCATCCCGAATGGGTGCGAACTTTCCAAATTTGATTCCTAAACCGAGCGTAGCGAGAAAAAAAGCTCATGAGCGAAGCGAATTCCGAGCTGCTTTTGATCTTGCTTTTGCTTTTTCTCAAATTCACGAAAATATGAACCAAAAATTGCCCCGACGAATCGAGCGAAAGCGAGATTCAATAGAGTTTGAGCGAAGCGAAAACCAAGGGCAATTTTTTACTCCCTGGGCTTTTAATTATTTTTAAGCTTTTAAATGCTTTTAATTAAGCTGTAATCCTTTATTCATAATGGTTCTAGAGATATTAAAACGAGGTTTACCTTGCATTAAAACGAGGTTTACCTTGCATTAAAACGAGGTTTACCTTGCATTAAAACGAGGTTTACCTTGCATTAAGCGAGATAATTATATAACCTCGTCTTATTGAATTAAAAATATAATCTTTTCATATGAAAACAGAACTAGTTGTTAAAGATAACGCCTTAATCAATGCCAGTTATAACCTCGATCTAGTTGAACAGAGGTTAATTCTCCTAGCTATTGTTGAAGCAAGGGAATCGGGTAAAGGGATAAATGCTAATGATCCACTAACAGTTCATGCTGAAAGTTATATTAATCAGTTTGGTGTACATCGAAATACGGCTTATCAGGCGTTAAAAGATGCTTGCGATGACTTGTTTGCAAGACAATTCAGTTATCAGAGTCTTAGTGAAAAAGGTAACACTATTAATCACAAATCAAGATGGGTGAGCGAGGTGGCTTATATTGATAATGAAGCTGTCGTTAGACTTATTTTTGCCCCTGCTATTGTGCCTTTAATTACTAGGTTAGAAGAACAATTTACAAAGTATGAAATACAACAAATAAGTAATTTAACAAGTGCTTATGCTGTTCGTTTATATGAAATATTGATTGCATGGCGTAGTACTGGAAAAACGCCTCTCATAACTATGTATGATTTTAGACAAAAAATAGGTGTACTCGAGACTGAATACAAACGAATGTATGATTTTAAAAAATATGTTTTAGACATTGCATTAAAACAAGTAAATGAACATACCGATATTATTGTCAAAGTTGAACAGCATAAAACAGGTAGATCTATTACTGGTTTTTCATTTAGCTTTAAACAGAAAAAATCAGCCACGCATTCAGTCGAATCTAAAAGAGATCCGAATACATTAGACCTCTTTTCAAAAATAACAGATAAACAACGCCATCTATTCGCCAACAAGCTCTCAGAGCTTCCTGAGATGAGTAAATATTCACAAGGCACAGAAAGCTATCAGCAGTTTGCTGTACGTATAGCTGCCATGCTGCAAGATGCAGAGAAATTTAAGGAATTACTTCCTTTACTCAGAAAATTAGGATTTCAATGACATTGTTAATTGAAATTGTTAAGTTAACAGTCAGGTATTAACACAAGTTGAAAACTGGTTTACATAATGAAAAAACTGTCAGTTTCAGAGTTAGCTAAGCTTTATGGATATTCAAGACAAGCCATATATGCACATATAAACAAAGGAAATTTATCTAAAGGATCTGATGGATTAATTGACTTTTCAGAGGCCCTAAGAGTTTTTGGGGAACCACAAAAAAAAGAGGATACAGTCAATCAAAGTCAATCAATTAACAGTCAAAACTTGACAGAAGTTGACTTACTAAAACGTCAAGTTGACATACTGGAAAAACAATTAAATCAGGCAATACAGAGAGAAAATCAATCTTTAGAACGTGAATCGTTTTATCAAGAACAGATTGAAGCTATGCAGCGCTTACTAGAAGCACCAAAAGCCAATATGACTACCTTTACCGATCAGAGCTTTAAACAGGATATAGCAACGGATCCTCGGTCGGAACTAGCAACGAACTATGACGAATTGACTACTCCTCAGCAAGACAATAAGCGTATTCCTATCCCGGAGCATGTTGAACCAGAACAGAAGAAGAGAGGCTTCCTAAGCCGCTTTTTCCTTCCATATGGTTAGCCAAGACTCCAGTTTTTTGAAGAGCCAATTTCAGTGCAAGCACTTGAAATAATGACTCCTCAAAAAACCGGATGATGTTTATTAAAACTGAATAAAACCGTGGAACATCGCTCAATTAGTGATCGTGGAACATGAATAATCAATAAAAAGCCGTTCTGGTGCCCTATACTCCAGAACGGCTTACGTTAATATAATGATATTTAAAGAGAAATATCAAGCATTTCGTATAAGGTGTATTATGTTAATTTTAGAAAATCTTCACTACTATTATTTTAAAATAAGCCTTATATCCAAGCATAAAACAAGGTTGTCTAGACTTCTTTTAACAGTAAAGTTATCATAAAACTGAATTTTATTTTTTAGGTAAGTTTATGCATTCTATCCGCATTCGTTAAGACACAACTATTTGCATAGTGACACTATTTTATAATGGTGGGCTTTTGTTGTGTCTTTAAGAATATATGCGGATATATAAAGTAAAAGTATGCTTAATTTATAAGTATGCTTTTAGTGCATAGTTTCCAGTTATAACTTAATTGACTAGCTATTTGTCCACCCTGTGGATGAATAGCTTTTTTTTTGGGAGGACACTGTGATGCTAGCTTTTGTTTTCACCTAAATCCTGTTTGCTGCATAAAAAATTTCAAGAGCTAAACAGGAGTAAATAAAAATGAGTTTAATTATTAAAGCGAGAAACATACGCTTGGATTATGCTGGGCGTGATGTTTTGGATATTGATGAATTGGAAATTCACTCTTATGACCGTATTGGTCTTGTGGGTGATAACGGAGCAGGAAAGAGTAGTTTACTCAAAGTACTTAATGGCGAAATTGTTTTAGCCGAAGCGACATTACAGCGTTTTGGTGATTTTGCACATATCAGCCAACTGGGCGGAATCGAAATAGAAACGGTCGAAGACCGGGCAATGTTATCTCGCCTTGGTGTTTCCAATGTACAAAACGACACAATGAGTGGCGGAGAGGAAACTCGTGCAAAAATTGCTGCCGCATTTTCCCAACAAGTACATGGCATTCTAGCGGATGAACCAACCAGCCACCTTGATCTCAATGGAATAGATCTACTTATTGGTCAACTTAAAGCATTTGATGGAGCATTACTTGTTATCAGTCATGACCGATATTTTCTTGATATGGTTGTAGACAAGATATGGGAGTTAAAAGACGGTAAAATTACGGAATATTGGGGTGGTTACTCGGATTACTTGCGTCAAAAAGAAGAAGAGCGACAACACCAAGCCGTAGAATATGAGCTGATGATGAAGGAACGGGAGCGATTAGAATCTGCTGTGCAAGAAAAACGCCAGCAAGCTAATCGATTAGACAATAAGAAAAAAGGAGAAAAATCCAAAAACTCTACCGAAAGTGCTGGACGACTTGGGCATGCAAAAATGACTGGCACCAAGCAAAGAAAACTGTATCAGGCAGCTAAGAGTATGGAAAAGCGTTTGGCTGCATTAGAAGATATTCAAGCACCAGAGCATTTGCGTTCTATTCGTTTTCGTCAAAGTTCAGCCCTAGAACTGCACAATAAGTTCCCGATTACGGCAGATGGTCTGAGCTTAAAATTTGGTAGCCGTACTATCTTTGATGACGCTAACTTTATAATACCGCTTGGCGCTAAAGTCGCTATAACTGGATCGAATGGAACAGGGAAAACGTCCTTGTTAAAAATGATATCAGAACGTGCTGATGGATTAACCATATCTCCAAAAGCTGAAATTGGCTACTTTACACAAACAGGATATAAATTTAACACGCATAAATCTGTGCTCTCCTTTATGCAGGAAGAGTGCGAGTACACAGTTGCGGAAATTCGTGCAGTATTGGCTTCAATGGGGATCGGAGCGAATGATATTCAAAAAAACTTATCCGACTTATCGGGAGGTGAAATCATCAAACTGCTTTTATCCAAAATGCTTTTAGGAAAATATAATATTTTGCTTATGGATGAACCAGGAAACTATCTTGACCTAAAAAGTATTGCCGCATTAGAAACAATGATGAAGTCCTATGCAGGAACTATTATCTTCGTATCTCATGACAAGCAATTGGTCGATAATATTGCTGACATTATCTACGAGATCAAAGACCACAAAATCATCAAGACTTTTGAGAGAGATTGTTAATGATAGCCAATCTAATCCGAACATTAATTATTGAACTCTTTAAAGGAAATTAAAAATGACAATTCAAGATATTCAATCACTTGCTGAAGCACACGGCTTGTTGCTTACGGACAAAATGAATTTCAATGAAATGGGCATTGATTTTAAGGTCGTTTTTGCTCTTGATACAAAGGGGCAACAATGGTTGCTGCGTATTCCTCGTCGTGATGGCATGAGGGAACAAATCAAGAAAGAAAAACGCATTTTAGAATTGGTAAAAAAACATCTTTCTGTAGAGGTTCCTGATTGGAGAATTTCATCTACAGAATTAGTGGCTTATCCCATACTTAAAGATAATCCTGTTTTAAATTTGGATGCTGAAACCTATGAAATAATTTGGAATATGGACAAAGATAGCCCGAAATACATAACATCTTTGGCAAAAACCTTATTTGAAATCCATAGTATTCCTGAAAAAGAAGTTCGGGAAAATGATTTGAAAATTATGAAACCTTCAGATTTAAGACCTGAAATAGCAAACAATTTGCAGTTAGTAAAATCTGAAATTGGTATAAGTGAGCAATTGGAAACCCGCTACAGAAAATGGTTGGATAATGATGTTCTATGGGCAGATTTCACCCAATTTATACATGGCGATTTATATGCTGGGCATGTACTAGCTTCAAAGGATGGAGCTGTTTCAGGCGTTATTGATTGGTCAACAGCCCATATAGATGACCCAGCGATTGATTTTGCTGGGCATGTAACTTTGTTTGGAGAAGAAAGCCTCAAAACTCTAATCATCGAGTATGAAAAACTAGGGGGTAAAGTTTGGAATAAACTATATGAACAGACTTTAGAAAGAGCAGCGGCCTCTCCTTTGATGTATGGTTTATTTGCCTTAGAAACTCAAAATGAAAGCCTTATCGTTGGAGCAAAAGCTCAGTTGGGAGTTATATAATTTAAAAATATGATTGCTGAGAACTGCCTTGTTTTGAAACTTGGTTGGCTTTAATTAGTTTTTAGTATTCTTTATAGAAAATGCCTCGATCAAGGGGCATTTCTAACAATCATTTAACATAAAATTTCTTATGTGAAGTAACCTGAATGCAGCGGTGCCCCATTGGGGGCGCGTTGAGATAAGCCTCTTTTAGATAACTTTAGCAACTCGATAGACAGTTGCAACTCCACAATTCACTGCTTTGGCAATTTCTTCCTTAGTCATATTGCCAACTACTAGCAATTCTTTTATTCGTTTATGTTTAGCCTCATTTGCCTTCTTGCCTGTTGGTTTGTAACCCGAACGTGCCAGGCCCTGCTTAATACGTTCTATACGTTTCTCATTGTCTAGGCGGGCCATTGTTGCCAGAAGATCAATCAACATATTGTTGATGAGTTCCAAGATTGAATGAGTAATGCTGTCACTGGTTTGAATCATTTGGTAGGTAGTAGGAAGATCTGCTACGACTAAACGAAGTCCCTTCTCCTGGATCCTGCGCTTCAGCTCTTGAAAATCTCGTTGGGTTAGGCGTGATAAGCGGTCAATACTTTCAACTAACAATGTGTCACCTTGATTTGCTTCTGACAGTAGCTTATTCAATTCAGGTCGGTCTAACTTCGTACCACTATAGTTTTCCACGTACACAATGGTTTCACCCAAATTCAAGTTTTGGTTTAGATCCTGAAGAATCTGCAAAGCCCTTTCTGCATCTTGATCTTTAGTTGAAGCTCGTAGATAAATACGTGTATTCATTTCTATCATTTAATCTTAATTCTATTAGATTAATGATAATACTATCATTTAATTATTGCATTAAGTCTAATGATAGATATTGTATGCGATTTGGCTCGCTATCATTCAGGTATAGTCTTTTGATAAAAAAAGCATGACTGGAAGCCATGCCTTGGGAATTCGTATAACGTGTATTATGTTAATTTTAGGGAAATTTAAGAATCTCTATGCAATGGTTTATTCAATATTCTTTGATTTCTTATCTTTTAGGTTAATCAGAAATAGCCAATAACATAAGCCAGGAAATAGAGCCATAAAGATAGTCCATGTATCTGTATACATCTTCCACCACTCTTTCGAAATTTCTCCTGTGTGACTCCATCCAAAAAGAATAAAAAATGGAGTAGCAATAATTATAGAGGCAATACAGATAGTTAATAAATTAAGACTGTTATAACGATTTAAAAGAATTGAGAATATGAAGCTGAAAGGTACAGTCAAAATACAATAAGCCAAGTAGACAAGACCGTGCCCTACAAGAACCACTAAAATCGAGTATAGGCTGTATTCCTGATTCATTACGATAAACAGGACTGCTGTGAAAAAAAGTAGTGGTAAAGGAGAAAGTAAGAGAGCTTTTACTATTTTTTCATTTGAATATTTCACTAATTTAATTCTCTTATCTACTCAATAAATAATAATACTATAACGATTTTATTGGAGGTTTTTTGATTCTATTTAACATAATGGTGGTTATACGCAATACACTTGTATATTAATATAAATATCAGATACTTAATAAAACAAGAAAAATCCAAAAATGCCCAAAAAACCGATTTTGAAACAAATCGGCTTTTTTATGAGCAGTTTTGATAGTTCTTGCCAATAAATTTGTTTAAAAAGTAGTCGATTTTGAGATTTTTTAAATTTTATCAATGCGTGAATGTTCAAAATTATCCCCATTTCTTGTGGATAAAACTTAGGCTGTTTTGTACGCTTTAGCTTACGTAAATTCCGGTCCTTTGCGGCTATTCGGAATAGTAGAATTTTCATATGATTAATTGGTCAGGAACAGGAAGTTCCTTAGAATTACAAAGAATGAGCACCAGGATGGGGCCAGATACGACAAGCACTAAGCCAGCACAGACCTAAAGTTCCAATAAAAAACCTCGGCAGGATGCCGGGGTTTTTTATTGTCTGCATTTAAGGTCTAATCAGTCTTAGCCAATTCATTTTGGTTGATAAGTTTAATCAGCGCATTTTGAACAAACTCATCAAGTTCAATCCCTTTTTCTTTTATGATGGTTTCTATCTTTGCTAGCGTTTCACTTTCTAATTCGAACTCGATTTCTGCTGATGTTTCCATGAGTAAATCATAGTTATTTTCGACTATCTTTTTAAAGGTTTCTTCTAGATCTTTTGTTGATGGAATATTGAAAGATAAGCGTAATGAGCTATTGATAATTTCAATATGGGTATACCCTAAATATTCAGTACTTTTTCCCACAAATCCTAAGTGCTTCATAAAAAACCTTAAATAAATATAGTAGAGAGCTGTCTAAATTAAGCCAGACTCTCTTTTACAAATTTTGGATCAACAATAAATAATCGAATAAGGGATGTTGCTGCTCCTGATGGTCTTCTCGCACCTTGTTCCCATGATTCAAGAGTACGTCTTGATACGCCAAGAATCTTAGCAAACTGATCTTGTGTTAGTTGAGCCTTTCTACGAGCTAACGCTACATCTGTCTCAGTGATTACGGTTCTTTTCGCTGCATTACTAGTAAGCATATCGTCGATGCCTTGTAATATTTCAGCTTCAATATCCCTAGTTGCTTCAAAAGCCTCAAGTTCTTTTTCAGTCATTAAACGAGTCATTTAGTTTCTCCACTAATGCTTGAAGAGTCTTCTTACTAAGCTGTACAGTTTGCTTTTTACTGTACAAGGTTAATAACCAAATCTCTCCATTTGCTAAACGATTAAAGTAGATGACTCTGACACCACCACTTTTACCTCTACCACCGCTAGTCCATCTAATCTTACGAATACCACCTGCATTAGGCTCTACATCTCCTGCTTCAGGATTTAATGCTAAGAATGTTTTGAATTCCTCATATTCTTCCTGAGTCCAATAAACAAGACAGTATTTAGTAAATAATGGAGTCTCACATATTGTATACATTGATTGCATTCATACTACCTTGTAGTAGTTTATTTTATACTACTTTGTGGTATTTTTAAATGATAATTCTTAGTTCACAGGATTAAAGACGATGTACTATTTTGCAGAGGATCCCTTCTAGGTAATGTTACCTAGGAGGAACAATGAAAAAACTGAAACATCAGTACAGGCAATCAATACAGAGTACTCACCATGACTACTTTTGGGAAATCTATCCCAATGTCAGAAGCTCTGTATTTAAAAATTTAGCACTCTGAACCGTACCGGGTTTGTCGGAGACTTTTTATTTAAGTTAGGCCACCTGACCTAACGGATTAATCTTATCATAGTAGATTGCTTCAAACTCAAAAGGTGATACATAACCCAGTGCACTATGTACACGTTCTTTATTGAACCAATCTACCCAGTTTAGTGTCGCAAGTTGTACATCTGCTAAACCTTGCCAATCTGCTTTTAAATATTCAATCACCTCTGTTTTGTATAAGCCATTCACCGTTTCAGCCAAAGCATTATCGTATGAATCACCAGTCGTACCGACTGATGCTCGTAAATTTGCTGCTTCTAAACGATTGGTATAACGAATGGAAAGATATTGCACACCTCTGCCGGAATGATGAATCACATTCTTTGGCATGCATCGGTCATGCAATGCTTGCTCCAATGCATCGAGCACCATGTCTGTATTCATACGTGTTGATACTTTCCATCCAACAATTGCTCGTGAGAACACATCAATAATAAAGGCGGTATAGACCCAACCTGAATTGGTTTGAATATACGGGTGAGTTTTAGCTAGTCATAATTCATAAAAAATATCGATTGTGTACTGTACTGTAATGTACTAAAATACGATACAGTACAGTACACAATAGGAAGTAAACCCATGGCAATCACTAAATCAGATGTGGCAAAAGCCATCGAATCCCTTGCAGCACAAGGCTCAAACCCAACTAACGATAATATCCTTGCGGTTCTTGGTAGCGGCTCAAAGACCACTATCAACAAATACCGCAAAGAGATCCTTGAAGAGCAACTGGCGGCAGCCGTTACTACGGCAAAAACTCTGAAAGATGCGGAACTTGTTACCGTGTCACAAGTCATTGCAACCCTATTGCAAGAACGGATTGATGCAGTACAAGGCGGATATGCGGAAACAGTGCAACAACTGGAAAAGCAGCTTGCAGATACCACAGAAAAACTGGAACAGGTGCAAATCAAACTTGATGAACAGGTCAAACAAACTGATGACACCACCGACAAGCTGAAAGTCGCTCTTGCTAGTACAGATAAGGCAAAAGAAGACTACAACGCCTTGCAAGCCAAATATGAACAGCTACTCGAAAAATCAGGCTCGATCAAATATGTGGAATCACAACTCACTAATGCAAATGCACGGATAGCTGAATTAGAAAAACAGATTACAATGTAAAAAGACAAGTAACTGACGATGAAGGCTGGTAATCCCCCCTAAAAATAATAGGATCTAAAAGTAGAATTTTCTCTTAAGATACGAGCAGGAGATTCTGCATGAAAACATCTAAATTTACTGACAGTCAGATCATGTCCATCTTGAAACAGGCAGAATCTGGCACACCTGTAGCGACCCTTTGCCGTGAACACGGCATGAGTAATGCTACCTTTTATAAATGGCGTGCCAAATATGGTGGTATGGATACATCATTAATGGCTCGACTGAAAGAGCTAGAAGCCGAAAATACCAGACTTAAAAAGATGTATGCGGAAGAGCGATTAAAGGCCGAAATCATCCAGGAAGCGATGGCAATGAGCAGCACTGCTGCGCAAGGGTAAAGCCATCTTGCCGGCGTAAGATGGCACAACAGGCAGTTGCCCAGCATGCCATTAGTATTCGTTTGGCTTGTAAAGCATTTGGCATTAGTGAAACCTGCTACCGCTATCAAGCCAAACTCAGCGATGACAATGCACTCATTGCTGAACAGCTCATTGAACTCACTGAGGAAAATTCCGATTGGGGCTTTGGTTTGTGCTTCTCGTATTTACGGCATGTTGAGAGTTGCTGCTGGAATCACAAGCGGGTTTACCGCATTTACTGTGAGTTGGCACTGAATCTGCGTATTAAACCGAGAAGAAGACTAAAACGGCATGCGCCTGAACCATTGAAAGAACCAATCCGAGAAAATCAGGTTTGGTCATTAGATTTTATGCATGATCAGCTTTCCGATGGTCGCAAGTTTCGATTATTGAATGTGATTGATGATTACCGCCGCGAAGGCCTAGCCATTGACGCAGGGTTCTCATTGCCCACAATCAGGGTTATTCGTACGTTGAATCAATTGCTGGAGTGGAGAGAAAAACCGTTAGTGATCCGATGCGATAATGGTCCCGAATTTATCAGTCACGAATTTGTGCGCTGGGCTACTGAGCACGGTATTCGTATTGAATATATTCAACCGGGTAAGCCACAGCAGAATGCGTATATTGAACGCTATAATCGGACTATACGTTATAGTTGGCTGAGCAAGCATTTATTTGATACTTTGGATGAAGTACAAGATTATGCAACAAACTGGTTGTGGCATTACAACCATGAAAGACCACATCAAGCTAACAAAGGAAAGCCACCTCTAATGGCTGCTTAACCTCTACTTTTAACTTCGGTTATTTATGGGAGGATTACCGATCACCTGAAATATTTAATACAGACAAAGGCAGTCAGTTCACGAGTGATGCATTTATTGATGTATTGAAATCAAATGGCATTCAAATCAGTATGGATGGTAAACTTGCGCAGTATACTGCTCATAGATTGATAATGTGATGGTTGAACGATTATGGCGGAGCGTTAAATATGAAGAGGTGTATCTCAAAGCTTATAGCAGTGTCACAGATGCAAAAAAGCAATTGAGTGCATATTTCAAGTTTTATAATTTGAAACGACCTCATTCGAGTCTAGACAAAATGACACCCAATGAGTTTTACTATGATCAGCTACCCCAACAAAACAAGGTGGCTTAACTAGAGCGGAATATCACTTATAGAAGTTGTTCAAATTTCCGGATCCATCTCTTTATTTACCGTTTGGACGTGAAGAAGCGAATCTGTTCTTTAACGTGATTGCCAAGCGTTATGAAAAAGGCAGTACGATATTGACGAGTAACTTACCCTTTAGCCAGTGGTCCAAATCCTTTGCAGATGATGTCACGTTGACCGCTGCGATGTTAGATCGGTTATTGCATCACTGTCATGTGGTACAAATATCGGGTGAGAGTTATCGTTTGAAGGATAAAAAAAGAATTGGGATTCAGCCCCAGGTTGAAATTTAATACGAGATCAAAGGGGTCAATTTTACTTTGCCATTTGTAAGGTGAAAGGGGTCAATTTTAGAATGCCGTTGACAACTTAAATAAAAAGTCTCCGACAAACCTGGTACGGTTCAGTCTGGTGAATTCCAGCAGTTGTTCATGGGTCAGTTGGCTTAAGTCAGGCAGCGTATTCATGACCGCAGTATGCCTGAGGTCATGAGAAGAATGAAATAGAACGTTTGGAGGATGGCAGAATGGTCGAGCTTGGTTTAGAGCATATTCACCACTTGCTGCAATCCAATTCTCTGCCAGGGCAAACCTTGGATCAGTGCCTGTAACTGTTCCGGGCTGAGGGCCACGGTTTCACCTTGGTGAACTTGAGCCCAGTGAAATTTGCCCTGTTCCAGCCGCCGGGCACACAGCCAGATGCCCAATCCATCATGTACCAACACTTTCATGCGATGGCCACGTTTATTACAGAACAGGTAAGCACAATGCGGTTTGATGTAGCCAAAGGCTCTCACCACCTGAGCCATGGTCGTATCCATACCTGCACGCATGTCCATGGGCTGAGTAGACAACCAGATTTCATCAATGCGGATCATGTTGCAAGTGCCTTGAGTAATTCTGCCAAGACAGGTATTTCTGATGTCTGCCATTTTAGCTGAATATCATTATTCGTATGAGGCACGGTGATACACAACGTGATCCTCTCATCAATAGGTTGGCTGATTGCAGCAGTGTAAGGCAAAGCAATAAATGCTGGATTCACATGAGTAGGATCCTGCACGGCACCATCATGATGGCTGAAGATCCTGATCCAACGACTGACAAGGTTGGCATTAATACTATGTTGCAGTGCGACCGAAGCGATCGAGGTATTAGGATTTTTACAGGCATTGACAATACTGAGTTTGAATTCTTTGCTGTATGT
This sequence comes from Acinetobacter sp. YH12096, assembly GCF_013419215.1. Taxonomy (NCBI): domain Bacteria; kingdom Pseudomonadati; phylum Pseudomonadota; class Gammaproteobacteria; order Moraxellales; family Moraxellaceae; genus Acinetobacter; species Acinetobacter sp. YH12096. Next base: position 14,825 of record NZ_VPAM01000046.1, read on the forward strand.
TCTGCGTTTTTTAGCAACAGGAGGTGTTGCTGAATATATATCCATGTTCATGGATTAAGTCCCCACTTGTTTTTAGGTGGGAACTAAATTAAGGCTTATAGGATCGCTTGGTAAGGCTGTGTTAGCCGGATGCTTACCACTTACTACTCACTTGCCTTGTACCATTTTATGGCATTAAATGGCCTTAACAAGATTGAGAGGTGTTAAATGTCTAAGCTAATAAAAAAGAGAGTTCAATATTCTGTGGATGAGGCTATTTCTGAATCAGCAGAGTACATTATTAAAAAAGTTGGGCTAACCCCTGCATCTGTTTTTAGTATGGTCATGGCTGAAATAGCCAAAACAGGTCGAATCCCTGTAAGCAATCAAATAAGTGATGATGATTTTAATACAGCACAGCTCATAGCTCTTAGCCATAATATCCCAAGTGTAAAAGTATCTAATACAAAATCTGCTCAAGCATTTTTAAACGATGATGGTGGGTACTAATGGCACAGGATTTGTATTGGGCTTATGTTGGTTTGACAGATATAGTAGATGGCAAAACTCGCCCTGTTTTATATATTCGACAAACAAAAAAAGACTACATCGTATTCCGTTTAAGTAGTCAATATGACAATAAATCTGATTTTATTAAACGTAAATATATTGAAATTATAGATTGGGAATCGGTTGGACTAAGTAAAAAATCATGGATTGATACCGTACAGACATATCAGTTGCCAATTGATAAAACAAAATTAACTTACATTGGTAAACTTTCTAAAAATGACTATGAGCGATTAATTAATCATCTTAAAGAACAATAACTGTTTGTCCAATTAGCCGAATAATATCTGTCCAAGTTAGCACAAAATTTAATGATCATTAAATAAGAATTTGCACTTGGATCGCAGAATCCATAAATTGGCTGCAATCATCCAGGAACGTAGTGTTTCCACTGAAATATCGAATCCATGAATGGTAGTGAGCTTTTCATGAGCCAAGGTAGATCCAAATCCCAGCAGATGTTCAGAAATAATGGAAAGACATTTTGATTTTAATAAATCATCATGGCGACGATGGCCAGGTTGACCACGACTGGCATGCGCCATACCTGAAACACCATCTTGATTGAGCTTCTATAATAACCAGGTAATTTGACGGGTTGAAAGATTAAGGATTTCAGCAGCACGGACTTGGGTAATACGATGATCTCGAACGTCTTGCAGAACAGCAAGACGTTGAATTTCTTTGTCAGACATAGTGATCAGCATCTATATTTCATATCCAGTCCATGATGTTTAAGCCATCATAAACTAGACATTTTTATTGGTGAGAATATAGACATTTTGAATGGGTTCTAACATGCCAATTGCGTATAATATAGATTATGTTAAATTAAGTACATAGTACTTTAAGTTCATAACTCTCTGTGTTTATAGATAAACAATATATAAAACAATGACTTATTAAAAAAATAATTCTAGGCTAATTTTATTTAAGTCTATATAGTGTTTACTTCATTTAGTTCTTCAATTGTGTAATGTTCTTCTTAAAGACAATCAAACTCTCAAAAAAGCATTCAACTCAAAATCGAATTGTTGTGCTGTTCAATGCTTCGACTACAACGGCATGTCTTTATCCATTACTCTATTCTTTATCTGTTTTGAGATTTCAAAGTGTAGCTACCCAACAATCAGATATGCTGTTAGCGGCAGTGTAAAAATGACCCCCTAATGGCATTTAAAAACTGACCCCCTTGGTTAATATAGCGGTCATTTTGGACTGCTCAACATGTTAACTTTGGAGCAAGCAGTGACAATCCAAATACTTCATCAACAAGGTAAATCTATTAAAGCCATTAGTCGTGAACTGGGGGTGTCCAGAAATACCGTACGTAAATATTTACGGCAAAACACCACACCTCAGTATCAGCGTATACAGCCTAGAATAAGTATCCTTGACCCATATAAACCCTATTTACTCCAACGTGTAAACGCAGCTCATCCTGAATGGATTCCTGCTGTTGTGCTCTACCAGGAAATTTTAGGGTTGGGATATCCAGGAAAGATCAGGATCTTGAGGGAATATCTTGCAACATTAAAACCAGTTGCTCAACCGGAACCGATCATTCGTTTTGAAACCCAACCTGGCCAACAAATGCAGGTAGATTTCACGACAATTCGACGCAACAACACGACTTTAAAAGCCTTTGTCGCAACATTAGGGTATTCCAGAGCGACTTTCGTGAAATTTTATGATCATGAACGTACGGATGCATGGATCGATGGTCTAGAAAATGCATTTCAGTTTTTTGCAGGAGTACCTCAAGAAATCCTGTTTGATAACGCTAAAACGATCATGATTGAACGGGATGCCTATCAGGAGGGGCAGCATAAATGGAATCCCAAACTGCTCGACTGCGCCAAGAAATACAGCTTTCGTCCTCGCGTATGTAAGCCCTACCGTGCACAGACCAAAGGCAAAGTTGAACGCTTTAATGGATACCTCAAATCAAGCTTTATTGTGCCATTGAAAGCAAGCCTGAAGACTTCGGGTTTACTGTTAGATGTTGATGTCGCCAATGCCCACATTGGCCGGTGGCTGCATGAAACCGCCAATCAGCGGATTCATGCCACCACGCAAGAAAAACCGGCTGTTCGACTGCAACAGGAGCAGCAAAAATTTACGCCATTACCGCAATCAGATACAGGTTCTAGCACTGTACCTGTTGCAGCAGCACAGCATGTCATGCCCTACGAGAGTTTGCAGCATCCCTTATCGGTATATGACCAGTTGCTGGGAGTTTCCTGATGAATCTGCAATACGACCGTATAGAGCAACTTTGCCAAAAGCTCAATCTGCCTGCCATCGCATCACAATGGTCACATCATGCACAACAAACATTAGGTCAAGATGGAAGTTATGCCGACTTTGTTGAAGCTATCTTGACGCATGAATATGCTGCCAGGCAACAGCGCAGCCAGCAGGTCCTGATGAAACTCTCAGGCCTGCCTCAAGTGAAAACGCTGGAAGGTTACGATTTTAATTATGCACTGGGTGCTCCCAAATCACAGGTGGTCGAGTTGTTCAACCTGAGCTTTATTGCTAGAGCAGAAAATGTGGTGTTTCTCGGGGCTAGCGGTGTAGGGAAAACGCACTTATCTATGGCATTAGGCTATAAGGCCATCATGAACAATGTCAAAACCAAGTTTATTACCGCCGCCGATCTCACGCTGCAACTGAGTACAGCCTATCAGCAAGGTAAATTGAAAACCTATATGCAACGTGCGGTACTGGGACCAAAGTTACTGATTATCGATGAAATTGGTTATTTACCGTTTGGACGTGAAGAAGCGAATCTGTTCTTTAACGTGATTGCCAAGCGTTATGAAAAAGGCAGTACGATATTGACGAGTAACTTACCCTTTAGCCAATGGTCTAAGTCGTTTGCGGATGATGTTACGTTGACCGCTGCGATGTTAGATCGGTTGCTGCATCACTGTCATGTGGTACAAATATCGGGTGAGAGTTATCGTTTGAAGGATAAAAAAAGAATTGGGATTCAGCCCCAGGTTGAAATTTAATACGAGATCAAAGGGGTCAATTTTAGAATGCCGTTGACAATGCTCGCACTTAAATTTTGGTATGAATTCTGGTTCCAGAAATTGAACCGTACCGGGTTTGTCGGAGACTTTTTTATTTAAGTTAGGCCACCTGACCTAACGGGTTAATCTTATCATAGTACATTGCTTCAAACTCAAAAGGCGATACATAACCCAGTGCACTGTGTACACGCTTTTTATTGAACCAATCTACCCTGTTTAGTGTCGCAAGTTGTACATCTGCTAAACCTTGCCAATCTGCTTTTAAATATTCAATCACCTCTGTTTTGTATAAGCCATTCACCGTTTCAGCCAGAGCATTATCGTATGAATCACCAGTTGTACCGACTGATGCTCGTAAATTTGCAGCTTCTAAACGATTGGTATAGCGAATAGAAAGATATTGCACACCTCTGTCGGAATGATGAATCACATTCTTTGGCATGCCTCGATCATGCAATGCTTGCTCTAATGCATCGAGCACCATATCTGTATTCATTCGTGTAGATACTTTCCAGCCAACAATTGCTCGTGAGAACACATCAATAATAAAGGCGGTATAGACCCAGCCTGAATTTGTTTGAATATACGTAAAGTCACTGACCCACAGTTGGTCAGGATGATCAGCAGTAAAATTACGTTTCACTAAATCATCTGCTCGTTTTTGGTCATCTCGGCTACGGGTGGTTTGTTTGTTCTTACCTCGCCAAACACCTTGTATACCTAGCTTTTTCATTAATCGAGCAACAGTACAGCGTGCAATAATATAGCCTTCACGTTTCAGTTTTTGCCAGACTTTACGTACACCATACCGACCTGAACTTTCCTTCCAAATTCGTTTAATCTCCTCAGCATGATGCAAGTCATGTAAATCTCGCTTTGCTCGATGTTCTGGATTTTCGCAGAGATCTAGAGTCCGGTAATAGGTTGAAGCTGCGATCGGTAAAATCCTACAAATCGCATCAACACCATATAAGTCTTTATTGTTATGGATGAAATCCACCATTATTTGTGTGGGCGGTCGAGCTCCGCCTTGGCGAAAAAAGCGGCTGCTTTGCGTAGAATTTCATTGGCACGCTTTAATTCTTTAATTTCACGTTCCATTTGCTTCATTTTTTCTTGGTCAGATATCTGTTGTACTTTAATAGGATTTTGCTGATCTAAATGCTTTTGATGCCAGGCACGAAGTGTTTCAGGAGTACAACCAATCTTAGGCGCAATTGCTGTGATTGCAGCCCAATTCGATGGATAATCTTTCTCGGATTCAATCAATAATTGAACCGCTCTTTCTCTGATTTCAGGGGTATATTTTAATTTTGTCATCGGGATAGTCTCTCAGAATATTGACTCTCCGACAAACCCGGTACGGTTCATTCAGTTCTTTGGACAATTCCCTTTTAGATCAATAATAGAGACTAATATCAATTATCTTATACATGGTAAGTTGACAAAAATAACTAATCATGCGAAAAAGTTTTTTTAGTTAACAGATGTTCACCCATGCCTCGAATTGTTTCTGTACCACTTAGTTTAGAACAGCGAGAACGACTCATTTTTCTGGCCAAGCATGCAAAACATTGGCGTGAAAGACAACGTGCCCAAACTATTCTCTGGCTTTCTGAAGGT
>NZ_VPAM01000047.1:0-20518 GCF_013419215.1 Acinetobacter sp. YH12096
TATAATCAGCGAAGAATTCAAAAAGGCTTGGATTTTAAGACACCAAATCAAATGGCAGAAGACTTTTATCGGTTAGCTGCCTAGAATCTCCCAAGTGAAAGTCTCCTGCTAATTCAGCACACATCAAAGCCTGTGTAATTGAAAAATCAGGAAAGGATGTGACTTCAATCTATATTGAAGGGGCATATAGAACTTTAAAAAAAGTTCAATTATTAAAAGCTACTCTGGTAGTGCTTAAAGAAAATAGCCCTTCATGTGGTAGTTCAATGATTTACGATGGTCAATTTAATGGGAATAAGATCTATGGCAATGGAGTTACCTCCGCTTTGCTTAAACGTCATAATATAAAAGTCATTTCAGAAGAAACTTTTTGGCAACTTTTACCCTAGTTCCTCCGCTTTTATTTAAAATCTTCATGCAACTCCAACCACGCCCCCCTTTGCAATATCAAGTCTCTTCGGTATTTAGAGATATAGTGAGGTAATAATCTAAGAAGCATATCCATTACTTCCACATCAGTTAAAAAGTAGTGGTTCAATTTTATGCTGTAATTCTTTAACAATTTTAGCAAGCTGATCATGTAAAACTAACCAACATTGCTCATGACCTTGCCCAATATATTCATCTATTATGAGTTGCAAAATGTCTTGATCTATCTGACTTAAGAATTCTAAAAACCATGTCGCAGCAACATCCTTGGCAACTATTGTTTTATGATCTAATGTATAAGCTATACGGCATAGCGCTAAAATTTGATTACATTCATCCTGATCGTCTTTCCAATGAGCAATAATTTGTGGATAAGTTTTTTGCATGGCAAATATTAATTGTTCATAGCTAATTGGATTTAACCAATCGCAAATATCAGGTCCAAAGATAGTAATGTTATGTAATTGGGCAGTTTTAAGTAAAATACTAATATCTGGATCAGATTGACTATAAAGTAATTCACCTTTGAGTAATTCTTCTCTCAACCACTCGCCATATTGTAGCTGATATGTATATGGATGATTTTTATTGGTAATACTCCCTTTTTCTAATATCGTAATTTCTAAGGCACGCGCTGTAGCATGACCAATCGGAACAGATATATTTAGAAAATTCTGCGCTAATTGTTTTCTTTCCTGATCGGTAATTTCACGTTCAATAATAACTAAAATATCAAGATCACTTTTATGTTTTAAACCACCATCAACATACGAACCATATAAATAAATAGCATAAAGCTTATCTTTAAAATTTTTTTGTAAAAGCTGTTTTACACTTTCAACTTGGCGACACTCTTCATCATTTAAGCTTTGCATATGATTTTTAATTTAAAAAAATAAGTAATGAATTCATAGAGCATTATACAGAATAAGTGTAAATAATTTAATCAATTAGTAAATAACATACTATTTTTACAATATATTTACTTTCAATATAGAGTTTAATACATAAAACTCTATCAATCAAAAAAAGCTTGAAACAACATCTGAATAGTAAGAGTCATTTCCTCCTCACTTAGAGATGGATCCGGAAATTTGAACAACTCCTATAAGTGATACTCTGCTCCTCAAATGATGTTATAAACATCAATATATGGAGTATTTTATGGCACGTAGACCAAGAAGAAATCATTCAAACGACTTTAAGGCTAAGGTAGCACTTGCTGCGATCAAAGCAGAAAAAACACTTGCTGAATTGAGTTCTGAGTTTGATGTTCATCAAAACCAAATTATTGACTGGAAAAATCAATTGATCTCAGCTTCCTCACAAGCTTTCGATCAATCAAAAGCTCCATCAGAACCTCCCATTGATCTTAAAAAGTTACATGCAAAAATCGGTGAGCAGGCATTAGAAATTGATTTTTTAGAAGGTGTGTTGAAGAAACTGGGCCGCTTCAACCACAAAAGTTAATCGATCACTCACTTCAGATTTCAGTATCTAAACAAGCTAAGTTACTGAAAGTCTCTCGTGGTTGTTATTATTATCGCCCAAAACCTGTTAGCTCATCAGATCTGAAGCTGATGCGATGTATTGATGAATTACATATGCAATATCCTTTTGCAGGCAGTCGTATGATGCGTGATTTGTTGAATCGTCAAGGGCATCATATAGGACGACGTCATACACGTACTTTAATGAAGAAAATGGGTATTCAGGCGTTATATTGCAAACCAAATTTAAGCCAGGCTAATCAAGCTCACCGTAAATATCCATATCTGCTCAAAGGATTGGCTATTCAGCGCAGTAATCAAGTGTGGTCTACGGATATAACGTATATCCCTATGGCAAAAGGCTTTGTTTATTTATGTGCTGTGATTGATTGGCATAGCCGCAAGGTACTTGCGCATAGGGTATCGATTAGTATGGAGGTGGATTTTTGTATTTCGGCTTTAAATGAAGCGATTGAAAAATATGGATCACCTGAAATATTGAATACAGACCAAGGCAGTCAGTTCACCAGTGATGCATTTATTGATGTATTGAAATCAAATGGCATTCAAATCAGTATGGATGGTAAAGGTCGATGGGTAGATAATGTGATGGTTGAACGATTATGGCGGAGCGTTAAATATGAAGAGGTGTATCTCAAAGCTTATAGCAGTGTCACAGATGCGAAAAAGCAATTGAGTGCATATTTTGAGTTTTATAATCTGAAACGACCTCATTCGAGTCTAGACAAAATGACACCAAATGAGTTTTACTATGATCAGCTACCCCAACAAAACAAGGTGGCTTAACTAGAGCGGAATATCACTTATAAATACGCTTTTAGTTGTTCAAACAAGTGGAACCACCTCTGTTTGTAATGATATTTTATAAAATTCAATATTAGATCTGCAGAGAAAAACTTATCAAACTAAGTATTGGCTAGTCTTTTTCTTCGAAAAACTTATCAAACGAAGTATTAAGTTAATCTTTTTCTTCAACTTCTTCCTTAAACTCAAACAAATCATTCATCGTACAGTTAAAGTACTTACACAACTTATCGGCGACTGGTAATTCAATACGTACAGCACGGTCATAATACATACTTGTGAGCGTGTTGCGATTGATACCTGTTGCATGCACCACTTCACTTAATTTTAAAATTTTTCTATCGCCCATGAGGCTAGATAACTTACAAGTAATCATATTTAAATTAATTTACAAAAAATAACTTGCTGTGGGTTATTTGAAGTTGTTGACTGAGTAATACTTTGCTAAAATTAACCTACAGCAGGTTATTACAACTTATAGAAAGTATATTTTATCCATTTCAACTAAATTATAACTTTTTAAATATAAGGATTGAACCTGCATTAGATTATTTTGTGGAGATGACCGCCGTGTTACCAAATGAGTTATTGATCAGCCAGCAAGCTCGTGACTTAGGAAATCAATTAATTAAAGAAATGAACATCAATAGAAGTTATGGAATGGCTAATTTTCTTGGAGTAAATACTTGCTATGATAATCATCAGGCTGTACTTATTTGGACATTTCAACTGCTTGAAAGGGAACCTGCCTTAAATGAATTAGCAGAAATTAAAAAATATTTTCTTTTAATCTTTCCAGATAGTGTTTATCAATTAGCCTAAGTTGTTTTTAAAATTAATTTATTAAATAAAAAGCACTAAATCAAAGAAAGCTTTATTTAAAAATACCTATTAATTCAAAAACATACCATTTACTGAATATATGAAGCATAGGTTCCTGCTCTATCACTCACTCGTACTAAAATTACATCGCTCTTTTTACTGATACTAAACAATTTATGTCCACGCCACGTTCTGCGGCTTCGAGGGCTAGTTTTTGTTGAACCACTGAGAACAAGGACAACAAACTGCCTACTATATTTTCCCGGAGAGTGGTGTAGGAACTTTTTCATTATTGCTAATCATATCAGCGACAACATCAGCAACGAGCTCCTCTATTCCTGAGAATGCTTTAGACTGATCCGCATCAAGCCAAGACAATGATGGAAACTCAGCACATCATTCGTTTAAGACCTATTTTAATGACGGCACTGGTCGCAAGTTTAGGTTTTATTCCAATGGCGTTAAACACTGGAATTGGTGCAGAAGTACAACGACCACTAGCAACAGTTGTTATCGGCGGTATTGTATCTTCTACAATTTTAACTTTGTTTGTATTGCCTATTTTATATCAATGGGCGCATGGCTCTGAGAGTAGCAAACAGCAATCCGACGAAATTTAAAATCAAAAAAAGCAGCTTAATTACTAGGTTATGCCTAATTAAGCTGCTTTTAATATTGTATGCCCAACATTTTATTGATAAAGCTTACTGCGCTTCATCCCGACAATTTTCATTTAAAAACTCAAACTCTATCGTTGTATGCGATAAATGATAGGAAGATAATTTAGCTGCAACTTCTTGTTTAAGCCTAATTAATTCTTTAACGTCAAAGTTGTCACTCAGCTCAAGGTGCGCTGTTAAAACGTGACTTTCACCATCTAGTGACCAAAAGTGCATGTGGTGGATACCATTAACTTCAGGAAATTCCATTAGTGATAGTTTAATACGCTTTTGAGTCTCTTTATCGGGTGCAGCTTGAAGAAATAAAACGAGTGTTGATTTCAGGTTTTTGAAAACATTAAACAAGATGAACAGCGTGAACCCTATTGATAAAAGGGGATCTAATATCGGCAGTTCAGCGAACAACAGTACGATAGAGACTATAAGAACGGCAACCCATCCAAGTACATCTTCAAGAAGGTGCCATGTCAGCACTTTCTCATTTAATGTTTCACCCGCTTTTAATTTTAATACAGCATATCCGTTAACGGCAACGCCGAGTATCGCTAGCCCTAACATCCCCTCGACTACAGGCATTTCAGGATTGGACAGCTTTGGAATTGCTTCAAATAAAATCCAAATTGAGCCAATGATTAAAACAATACTGTTTATCAATGCGCCAAAGAGAGTAAGTCTACGATAACCATAACTAAACTTATCTGATGCTTCTTTATCTGAAAAACGACTTAAAATCCACGCAAAACCTATTGAAAGACTATCACCAAGATCGTGAACTGCATCTGCCATTATCGCCGTACTGTTAGTGAGCCAACCACCTATAAATTCGATAATAGTGAATGTCACATTAAGGAAAAATGCCCAACCAATACGGTCATCTTTACCATGTTGATGACTATGATTATGGTTGTGCATTTTGTACCTCTAGTACTTTTCTATTTCTTAGTTTTGATACATTCATATTAATCAAGTGACGTATCAAGCGTTGATATATCCAGCGTTTGAACCCCGACAAGTTAGTCCCTTTTTCGAAATAGAACTCATCAGGGGAATCATAAAGCCCAAAGTCATCATGAATACCTTCTTTTTGAATATAGGTATTTTCTCCACGCCAATCTGTATCTGGTGATGAAAAGCACTTTGTTGCAACACCATAACCACAAAAATCATCTTTTACAAACTGATAAGCGGCACCAATTTTGTTGAAGTTATCCAAGTTTTTCCACCTACGTTGATCGATCAAGGATTGGATATCTTTGTGTTCAAAATTAACGATATTCGTATTGTTTAAATATTTCTCAGTCATTTTTTATATATCCTTTTCGTTGCATACTTATACTATAGACTCTATAGTAACTATAGAGTCAAATGTCTGGGGGAAATTGATGAAAATAGGCGAATTGTCAAAAAAATCGGGCTGTTCAATACAAACGATTAGATATTATGAAAGAGAAGGATTACTGTTAAATCCAAATCGTTCAGAAGGTAATTTCAGGCTGTATGATAGCAAAGCACTTAAACAATTGGAATTCGTAAAGCATTGTCGCAGCCTAGATATATCACTCAATGATATTAAACGTCTTATCGAATTAAAAAATAAGCCAGAAGAAAGCTGCTCTAGCGTTAATGCATTAATTGATCAGCAACTTGCACTAGTGAATAAACGCATGAAAGAATTAAGGGCGCTTAAAGCTGAATTACAACAAATGGCTAGTGCTTGTGGTTCGAACAACCCAACATACTCATTATATTCTGCTGACCATGTAACACGGCAAGTATATTGTTTACTATCCATTTGAAACCCCATAATGTTTTAAGTCTATGTATAAAAGTACGATTTTCACTTAGCAGTACTTAAATAATCACCCCACCACTGCATCATTTCAGTCCGCTGGGCTAAATAGTCAGCGTGATTATAGCTGGCACGGGTACGGTTCTTATCAATATGTGAAAGTTGTGCCTCAATCCAGTTATCCTGGAACAAACCTGAGTCATTCAAAATGGTACTAAAAGTGGAACGTAGTCCATGAGAGGATAATTGATGTTTTCCATAGCCCATCTTACGTATAGCCATATTTAATGTATTAAAATGAATCGGTTGATTATGTTTCCGTGGGCTAGCAAAAATGTACTTTTCACCGTATGACCATTGCATGACGTCTTTTAAAATATCTAAAGCCTGATCTGAAAGTGGAACTAAGAAGTCGGGAATCTCATGGCCTAATATGACTTTTCGTCGAAACTGTTTAATATGCAAGGCAGGTATTTTCCAGACTTTTTCATTTAAATCAAAATGATGAGGCTCAGCCAATAACAATTCAGCCCCTCGCACGCCAGTATGTAATTTGAACAGCAGTGCTTTTTTAATAATCGGATGGGCATCCAATTTTTGTAATTTATACTTAAAATCAGATATATCCTCCGCTTTCAAATACGGATAATTTTTCTTGATTTTACTGTTAATGGCGATTTTATTTAAACCATGCGCGATGTTGAATTCACAATAACCCATCGCTACAGCGTAGTCATAAATTTGGTTCAAATAACTACAAGCTTTCTTGACAGGTTCTTTTACTTGGCGTCCCTCTATTTTTTTGATTACTGAAACCAGGTCATAACGCTTGATGTTTTGAAAAGGTAGATCCTGAAGGTCTGGATAAATATCTTGCTGTAAGCATCTTTCTGCTAACTGTAGTACACCACAGCGGGGTAGATCGTTGAAGGCATTTTTCAGTTTGAACTGTAACCACTCCTCCCCGACCTTACCAAAGGTGATGACATTAGAGGCAGTATCTTGTTCAAAACAGAAATCATTGTCTTTAAAGTCATCTCTGACTTGTCGTGCCTTTTTCAGCGATAAATCAGGATAACGACCTAACTGAATGCGTCGACGTTTTTTAGTTTGTGGATCTGTATAGCGATAGCACCAAGATTTTCTTCCACTCGGCTCAATCTTCAGGCTAAGCCCATCTTCATCGGATAAAAAACTGGTTTTTTCCTTACAATGAGCTTGGCGAACTTTAATTTCAGTAAGACTCATGGAATTTAAATGAAACCTAACAATGGGTTGATTGGATCAATTATATCAAAATAGAACGCTTTATGTATGATGCGTACACTACGCATCATATATATTTGTAATATATTGTTTTATATATTTAATATTTTAAGTATTTGTATTTTAGTAACCATTATAAGTACCACCTCTTCTTTAAGTTCCCAACAACTCACTTTTTCTGTCATCAATGTTAAATAAGTCTTGTGCTTTAAATTCTTAGATGACCTCCTCTACCCTTTATTATCATTTTTATAAAAGTAACTATATGTACTCATTAAAATTTGTAGAGCTCAAAAACAAAAAAGACCGCTATATAGCAGTCTTTTAACTTAATTAAATAATAATTAATTCATTTTCATCATAAGTGCATAAGCATCACGTTTGTTTTGACGCAATGATTCTATCTCGGACTTCGTCAGCTGTTTTACGAGAGTAATTAACTATAACTAAAAATATAGACAAATATTTGCATAAGTTCTCATTTTGTCTATGTCGATTCAGTAGTGGCAAGGTGGGTATTTATTAGAGATTTAAATGATTATCTTTTGTATTTTAGGTGAGTGTCTTGGTATATTAGCATCCATATCTATTGATTATCCAATCCCTTAACCTAGGCATGACTTTGTGAAATTAACACGCATCCACCATTGTAAAAACTTGAATGTGCAAAAGTACAAACAGCTTGAGAAACAAGCTGTTTTACTTGGTCGTATTCGTAGCGAGGTGTGGGCTAAATATGGTGCTATTTCAGGTTTGAATATCAGTGACAGAGCTATTCGTGATGCGTGGATGAAAGAAAGTCGTGACTTTGGTGTTTCTGCAAATGCGTGGAAAGAAACGCTACGTGATTGCATAGGTGATATTAAAGCCTATCGAGAAGCATCAAAAGACAAAGTAAAGCAGGCGATCCGAAAACGCACCTCCTGTAATAATGAACAAAAAAGACTATACACCTTGCTTAAAAAAGATGAATGGATGACTGATAATTTCCTCCATCGTCAAATGCGTAATCACTTTAAGCATGGTGTTAATCACACACATAATCAAATTATTGTTCGTGCGGATATGTGTAAAACTTTTGAGTTAAATGGTCAATGTTGGCTTAAAGTGCCGAGTCTAGTCCCTCGACAAACCATTAAAATTCCACTAAACACCACTGTTGATTTTGCGCCACAAGGCACACTTAGAATCATTCTAAAAAACGGTAATGTTGAAGTTCACTCAACTTATGATGCAGTTGAAACACAGGATTGTGGTCAGGAAACCGTAGGTGTTGATAAAGGTTATTCAGAAGCCTTTGTGGATTCTGATGGTGAAGTATATGGCAATGGTTTAGGTAAATTGATCTCAAGTGAATCAGACTACCTAAATCAAAAGTACAAACGTAGAAATAAGCTCAGAGCGATTTCTAAAGCCAAACCGCACAAGAAACAGAAAATTGAGTTAAATAATCTAGGTCGAAAAAAACTAGATAAGCGACAAGATACTCAAAAAGCAAAGCTCAAAACATTAATATTTACAGCAACTCACAAGTTGGTTGATAAAGCCAAAGTGATTGTTGCGGAAGATTTAACATCCCCAATTCAAAGTAAACGCAACTATGGCAAAAACACCAATAGACGCTTAAATACATGGGCTAAAGGTTTGTTAGCTAATGCCCTAACTTCTATATCTCACCGTAGAGGTTCTACGGTGCATCTAGTCAATTCTGCATATACTTCGCAAAGTGATTCTTTCTTGCATGGCCTTTTAATAGGTACACGTAAGGGAGATCGTTTTCACCGTTTCAATGGGGAAGTTGTGCAAGCTGATTGGAATGCTGCGAGAAACGTGCTTGCAAGATTAAACGACAATGAGATAAGTCGTTATACGCCTTACAAAACTGTAAAGCGTATATTGCAAGAACGGACTGACCGCTACAAGTCGGAACTGACCGACTCAGGCTCTAGTTACACGCTTGGCAACAAGACATTAACAGAGTGCGAATTAGTCCTTGAGTATGTTTGAATACATTTTAAGGAACAGTAGGATAAAAACATGCACTTATTTAAATTAACTGACGAACAACTCGCACAAATTCTTATCCCGAAACGATTTGTACCACCTACTCCACCTGAACATGAAGGCAAGAATATGGTCTATGTATTTGATAGTGAGGATAAGTTTGAACTGACTTATGATGAGCTGGTGGAAATCATTAGCAAAGCTAGAATGGCTGGTCCGAAGTTGATACCTGTCTTAGGCACCGTGAATTAAATTGTGCAGTGTTCGCACGCCACTTGAAACATAACTTGATTGGAAATGAATTTGGGCTGAGAAAAATTCAGTTCAAATTTAACCTGACGGGCACACTAAAAAATGGGTAATTGTCAGATCGAGTTTGGACTACAACACTTTAGCTCATCGATTTACCATACCGCTAATCTTCACACCATTTTCGTAAATCCAGCGATCAAACTGTGATACTACATTCCGCTTATTAATCCAAGTCAGCATGGTGCTTTTCATAAAGGCAGTTTACTTATAAACAGGGAAATTTCTAAACAATTCCCCTTTAACATGCTTAGGCTATTTGATCCAGAGTTCATCTTTTTGCATCATTTTTAACATTAAATTAAATATAACCAGCGGAGTAACATTTTTTTTGTTAGAGCCGACAACTCTTTGAAAACTAAATTTAACGGTTCGCTCAGGAGCATCCAAATTAACTGGGTAGTTTTGTTTTTCTAAATACAGATGATCTCCTAACATTGGCTCTATACCAGTAATAAAATTAACAATTTGTTGCTCATCACCTTTCATTCGGCATTGAAAATGTAGAAAATTCTTACGCAGTTTTCCAAATAATAATAATATTTTAAGCGCCTTAACCATGTTCTTTTCTTTCAGTGCATCTTGCTGCCTATCATCTTTATAATGAAAATCAAGGAGAGGAATTATTTCATCTGGACGAGTCAGTTTTTTAGCCTTTTCGTAAAGTTCATCAAACCAACTCTCTTCTAAATTCTTACTATAAACATAATTCGTTTTTAAATTAAATTTTTGGCGATCCATCCATTTAGTGCTCATCCATTGACATCGTTGCATCCATTCTTGAGCTTGGGTATCTTCGCTTAATCGACCTTCTCTAAAACTTATCAAACGTTGAAAAGGTGTCAGAGTACTCTTCTCTATACTAAACTTCTTTTCTTGTCGGCCAGCCATCGTAACTGGCTGTGTTTGCTGATAAGAATTAAACCATTTCTGCTGCTGAGTATAACGATTTAGGTTTATGTAGTCTGTACTTGACTTCACTGGACTAAAACACTGTTCTAATACTTTTTTTGAAATGATACACGGCGAATTATAAATTCGATCGACTGCTAATAAATCCAAAACATGAAGGTAATTTGAAGCCGTTTGCTCAATACTGCTATGCCCCATCCAAGAGGCGAGCACCTGCCATTTATGTTGAATAATCTCTTCTTGAGCACGTGCTTTCATACCAAACAATAAATCCCTCATCTTTTTTGCTTTTACCCAAGGACAATCTGTGTAGGTCTTGATCATTTCTTTTGAACCGAGCAAAGTTATTGCTAGATAGTTAGCAGCACTGTGGCGTAATGTATGAAAACTAAAGCCATGATGCATACCTAATATTTGACTAAACAAATCTACTGTAATTTTGCTGATACATTGATCAGTTAATACACGATGATTCACACTAAAAAGTAGATCATCCTGCTGATTAACCAAATATTGCTCATAACGATGTTGTATGTAACGTTGTACTACTAAAAACTCATGTTCTGACAATGCAATTTTCAATGGTATTTGACGATTCGCACTTCGCGTTTTCAGACGGCGATATGAATTGTCTTGGATATGAAGCGTGATATTATTAAAAACTGTATTTTCTTTTTCTTTATAAAGTAGCTCTGGGCAAATAATATCTTGTATTTTAAGACAACGAACTTCATTTAATCGAAGTCCAGTTCTATAACTTAGTAAATACATCAGCTTTAAACAACTCAGATGATCGACCCACTCTGATGCCGTTGGCTCTTGACTTAAATTTTCTAGTTTTTCCAATAATTTGCCAAATAGCAAAGGACTCACTAGCCGTGCATTGCAAATTTGTAAATGCTTAAAACTTGAATTCTGTAACACCAATACCCCTGGAGCATCATAATTCTCTATACAGAATTGATGAAAATCTTTTAGGCGACCAAAACGGTATTCTGCGCTTTGGTGCATCTTACGAGAGGTTTTTCCTTTCACCGAATCTCGTTGAACTGCTTTTTCATCACGTTCACTGCTGTATTTCAATAGCTGCCGATATAAATCCTCATAGTCATCTATGGATTGTTGCTTTAAATCTAATTTATTGAGCCAAATCTCAAATATAAATTCTTTGCCAAACGATCCTAAGTAGCTTTCAATAGTTGATAATTGAAGCCCTCGTTTTTTTAAATGCATTAACCAGTGAATTAAGCGTAGTTGAGCATCAATTAAAGACTTTTCCTCCGTATTAGCATCAACTATCTTCTCCTCTAACACCCTTCTAGTTTCTTGCCAAAAACGTAGCGTGCGTTCTTCTTTATTCCTCTTTTTATCTAAACGCTCAACTTTTTGACCTTTACGTTTCTTTTGACCAAACAACATCAACTCATACGGAATCGTTTGTAATTTGCTTTGAACAGTCGGAACTTCAGGAAGTAACTGCTCTTGTTCAAAATGAATAGGGCGATTATCTGGTTCTGTGACTTGATTGTAATCATTATTCCACAGCAATCTAAATTCGGATGGCCTTAAAGCAACAGTATTAATCTCTTGCTGAAGCACATTACTCAAAAATATATCTATGCTGAGGTTTGGATTAAATTCGAGTACCATTTGCACATCATTAAATGCACGAAATCCACGGCGTTTAATTTGATATTGCAGATCCCCAAGACTTTTTTTCCTGCCTATCTTACTCAAGCTTTCTAAAATACAATCTTCAACTGAATGTTGCAGACAAAATTCTTTCTGAGCAGCTTTCAACTTTTTTAAATATTGCAAAATGAACTGCGCATATGGGTTAAAAAAAACATGTTTCCATTGGTACAACTTTCCCTGTTCTACATCGTTGCCATATTGAGAGTTTTCAACACGATAATGTAGTAACAATGGATTAGTGATTTTTTTGTAGTCCGAATGGTATAACCGAAAACAATTCAGATCTGTACCAAGCTCAATGGCCTCCTGCAATTGCTTCTGAATAGCAATCAAATGCTGTTCATCTGCACAGCCTGAAATATATATAAAACTTAAGCATAAATTTCCCCATAAGTACTTTGGTTCATTCCAATATTCAAATGAATCTTGCCAATACTGCCTTAATTCCTTAAGTACATGGATATGTAGATGCCCCTGTTCTAACCGTGACTCTGTACTCTCAATTTTTCTAGGCAGTACGATCCGTTTAGTATGTGGATTTAGCTTAATTCTGTATGATTTTTTATCTACATTCTGGTTGAATTGCTTCCTTCTTTTATTAAATTCATCTTCAGTAAATTGCATCAGTTTTGATTGTTCGTCTCGGCTCAACTTTTGACTCAAACAATCAACACTATCTTTAATGTCATGCCATTTTTCAGCGATCTGCTGATCAAGTTTTTGCTGCATTTCTTTCGTCAATACTTCAGGTGGAGAAGGCTGTCTATCTAGCGACTTTTTCACCATTTTATGAATATCAACAAATAGATCATCTAGTTGTGGTTTTATTAGTTCTTTGATTTTTTGCATACAACTATTTTCGCTCTAAGTGTTTAATCGATAAAGATTTGACATTATCTTGCAATTGCTGGCGGGCTTGCTGTACATAGACATTCGGGATAAGTGAAGAATGCGGATGAAAAGCCTCTCGGTCACGTTGGTCATGACCATACAGGGCCTGAATTAAGTGAAAAGCTAATGCTGGTTTACCCTCTTGCTGCTCATGCATCAAAAAGTTCATGTCAAAATGACGTAACCAATTCGAATACATATTCTTTGGAAAGACTCCTTGCATATATGAATTCACCCATTTTCTCGATAAAGGGATTAACTTAATTTTCCTGCTCTGCCATTCTTTGACAGTTATCGGCAAGATATCTTTACTAAAAATGACCTTACCAAAAAGATCATTTACAGTTATCTTCTTCTTTGCAAAGACTTGTCTAAAAAATGAACCGTACGCTTCAATAATTTGTTCTAAAAAGGCAGTGTAATTTTGCAGTGTTTTTATGAAAAAATCAGATAAAGGGATAAAACGACCATCTTTTCTTGCTTTACTATTTTTTTTATCATTCACATATA
Organism: Acinetobacter sp. YH12096; assembly: GCF_013419215.1. Taxonomy (NCBI): domain Bacteria; kingdom Pseudomonadati; phylum Pseudomonadota; class Gammaproteobacteria; order Moraxellales; family Moraxellaceae; genus Acinetobacter; species Acinetobacter sp. YH12096. The sequence goes on from NZ_VPAM01000047.1 coordinate 13,623, forward strand.
AAAGCTTGAGCTCAACACAATAATCATCCAAATTCCCCAACAGGTTTTTTTTAGGCCGACTTGCCAAACTCAACAAACTGATATGCCACATCCAACACGCATATGCATTAAGTTGATTAATAATGTGCTTATCTTCTTGGATGTTTTCGTGACAATGTCTATGTAAAATATGGAATTGCTCTTTCACAAAATTGGGTTCAAGTGCCAGTTGGCTCCCTATCCTTCCTATAGATAATGCAGATTGCACTTTGAATTGTTGTTGCAATATTTTTAGTTCAGCCGTGTCTTCAGTAAAATGTGTGGAATGTGGTGTAAGTGCTTTTTCTAAAAAGGCTAGATATGTGCTACTGAGTTGAGTTTTCGGTAGCCCGCCATAATAGATACCAGGCATGTGATGCTGACTATCCCGCCCAGCAATTACATGAGCAAGATATTCATTATATGTTTCATAATATATATGAAAATATAATTGAGCCTGCAGTTTTTCTACAGTGATCGAACCTACAAACCGATTATCAAGCCAATTCTTAAGTTTCGTATTAATGTGTGTTGATGAAATTAGTGGATTCGATGCTTGTTCTATATAGTCAAACCAAGCAGAAGGTAAATGTAGTTGATGTGTCATCACTTCATTCCACCGCACATGATTTAAGCTCTTAATCTTCTGCTCTGTAATTTTAAGATTTAATTTGAGTAAATATTCGCGACGTCTACTTGAACCATTCTGGATCAAAATTCCATCTTGAATAAGCTCGTTAAAATCCATCAGTGCGACGGGTGATAATCCCGTCAAAAGTGACAATAAACATGCTGCAGCGATTGCAGCATCCCTCCAGTGCCCGGATAACTCGGTTCTCAACACATAAACAATTTGCTTCAGTATATCTGGCGCCAAATAATGTGGATTTGTAACAAAAGGAGCATGACGGCGCTGGCGATGCCGCATTAGATGCGTCGCATTATCGCTGAGTATATAATTTAAATTTTTAGACTTTTCATCTTCTGAATAAAACTCCATTTCAGGATCTAATAGATCAACTTCACCCTCTTCATCTTTGTGAAGAGCGGCATCATAAATACTAATCTTTGCGTTATGTCCAATATCTACTTGCTTACCCGTTTTAATTTCACGAAATTTTTTGAGTTCATTTTTCGTCGGCCATTGCAAAACTTTGCTTTTTTTTGACTTACGCTGACGATGAACTACACGACGATCATCTAGTCTTTTAAAAATTATTAATAGAGCCGATAAATACTCTATGACTTGTACTTGTTCGAAATCTTTAATATTAAAAAGTTGATTACGATCCTCTTTTTTCAAATTACGTTCGTACGTGACATAACAATTTAGCAGCTTACTACATTCATGAAATAATTCAGCATGATTAGAATCCAGCACATATCGTGAGACATAGCGTAATAGGTCACAAACATGTTTTTGCTTATTCTCAGCTTTATCAATTTTTGCAAATTCTTGATACTGCCGATATGTTAAAAAACTCGCTTGTAGAATCAAATAACGTTGCGATGACAGCTCTTGTGTATTACTAGAATCTGGACATGCAAAAAAACTCACAGCAGCTAAAAAAGAATACTTACCGATCTGTCTGGAGCCTGATATATAGCTATAAATTTGTTGTGCTAATTTGTATAGAGCGTAGACATCTTTATACAAATCATCTGATAGATCGACAAATTGTGTATTTACAATATCATCACGTAATAGACAATAATCTTGTTGATATTTTTCTGCTAAATCTAAGAATTGCTCTTGTGTTTCAATGTTTGGCATATTCATTTTCGCTTAATATTTTTATCACGTTGCATTGTTTAAATTCATTGTGATCAGAACGATTTGGTAAAAGTTGATCCTTTATTGAATTCTTTGTTAGCTTAAAAAATCTTGCAAAAAATTTAGCATCCAGTTCTTTCTGAGCTTTTCTTTCAAAGCACAAGTGTTGTTGTGATTTTTCGATAAAATCATCAAGATTATGTATCAACTGTAAGATTGCAACATAATTAGAATGCACACGTAAGCCTGGCTCCGTTTGCATTAATAGCAATATTTTTTGCCAAATTTTCACATAGATTATTTTGAACTTTGCTTGTACTACTACTTTCTGGCTCTGTTTAATCTTTTTGATTTTCAGTAGTTCTGAGTTAATTTTTACTATCTTAAATTGAACATTTTGTCGCTCAAAGCAAAAGGGCATGATAAATTGCCCCATAAATATCTCTATATTTTTTACTAAATAGTCAAATTTTAACATTTTTATCGATATAAAAAATGAGCATATCTTTGTATATTAAAATTCATTTAATTTATCAACTAAATTTTCTCAAAATTACAATTATCAACAAATACATATGGTTTACTTATCATGGGTGGTCTAAATTTTAAGAATTCTTCCACTTTTTTTTAGTTTTCTGTTATTACATGAAACAATACCGTTGTATTACATTTTAGAAATGCTGTGTATGCAGCATTGATCAAAAAGATTCTCTGCTATACTTACTTCACGTGTAGCATCAATGGAGTTTCGAAATGCTCAGAACCACTGAACAGAAAAGAAAATATATTCAAGCGACACGTTCGCAAAACTATCAAGCCAGCCTAAAGCTTGAAGGCATTACAACGACAGCTCAAACAACTCAACAAAGTAAAGCTGAAATCTTGCAAAAATATAAGAAGTATTCGCAACCCGAATCTTAGTCAGGTGCATGTATGGATAAATATGGGGAAATGGGTGACAGCCTGTATTGTTACCCTGGCACAAATATCCTAAAGAACAAACTCAATATTCGTGATGAACAAATTTTAGAACAAGCTGAACTAGAACTGTCTGGATTGGCAAGTAACTTAATTGAATATGCTGAACCACCTTACGACTTACAATACTTAAAATCAATTCATGCGCAGCTCTTTGGCGACTTATACGACTGGGCAGGAAAGTTAAGACAAATCGATATTTCCAAAGGTGACACCCGTTTTTGTAATTTTTCCCGTATTGAAATTGAAACCAATAAACTACTCAAACCGCTTCAAGAAAAAAAATACTTTCAAGGCTTAGCACCACAACAACTGATTCCTCAACTTGCCGACTTGTATTGTGAGCTTAATGTCATACACCCATTCCGTGAAGGTAATGGACGTACACAACGGATTTTCTTTGAGCATCTGATTGCTCATTGTGGTTATGGTATTGATTGGTCTCGCATTGACTCTCAACAACAATGGATTCAAGCCAATATTGAAGGTTTTTATGGTAATTTAAATCCATTAATTAAGATTTTTGAAATATGCTTTATTCAAAATACCTAAAATTTAAGTAGTCGAAGCCCACAATCCTTAATGAGCCATCATCTTTGCTTCAATCCACTGATTAATTTCCCAAATAAACCAACAATCACGATTCTTAGAAATCTTAATACTCTTCGGGTAATTTAGGATCGTAATATTCAGATTACTTATCCAGAATTGAATAGATCGTTAACTTAGATAGACTTTTAAGCAATGTAACTTGCCGCATGTTTATCAACATATGTCTCAAAAAAGTCTGCCCATACATAGATTTATGGTGTTTAGTGCTTAAATTTCAGATTAATCTTCGTCTGATGACCTGAATGGATGTTACAGATTACATGCAGGTGAATTACTCTGTGGCTGTATCATGGCTTTTGTGCAATCCAATCCATTTGATCCGAATGTTCTCTTTTGCAATAAAGCAGCCTCTTCTGCTTTTCCTGAACCAACGAACTATGTCATTGATTTGATTCAACCGACAACAGTGATGCTGAATCAAATCTCCAAAGAAGGGATTAAATGCAAGAAATGTGGTAAGAAAAAGATAGGGGATGGAAGTTATTATCCGTCTAATTGGAACCAGCCCATGAGTCGAGATCAGTTGAGTAAGAATCATTTTAAATGAATAAGAGAAGGATGGCTTACCTCACTTCTCCGAATAACAATGCTATGCTTTTCAACCAAGGTTATAAATTGGCAACTACATTTCATTCTTCTTCATGCTGGTCCTATAGCCTGTAGACAATTACTACATCATTTGCATTCAATGCTCAATACAGCCTGTCAGCAGAACCGCAGCGATACTTTTTTTCGTGCATACATGTAGTGTTTAAATCCATTCATTTTTCAATGATCCTCTGCCGTTTATCACATTTATGGTCGATCTTTAACCTTGTGAAAAATGCACATACCGATCCCTTCAAACTGTCAAATTTATGTATGCATGACATTTAAAGAAAATTATCTGATCAATTTTTTTAGGTAAAATTCATCAAGAAAAAAGTTATTATTATTCATAACATCACCAATAACCACATAAAAACAATAATTTAATAAATTATTCTTCCAATTTTTTTATATTTAGTGTTATTCGAAGAACCCTTTCTAAGTAATGTGACCTATTAGGAAAAATGAAAATACTGAAATCTCCGTATCAACAATCAGTCAAAGTACATCCTGATGATTTTCTGTAACCGATACCCAAGGACTATACCTACCCTTCTGATGTGCTGTGCAACAAAGCCCTCCTTAGCCACACTATAGCTATAGATTAATTCCATTATTTTGTGATTTAATTAAATTATTCATTCTTAAGACCCAATTTAATGGATTTATATTTCACTAAACCAGAAGAAGTTGTGACTCTTTTAGGTGAGCGTTTACGTAAGCAACGACTCTTTCTGGAGATGTCTCAAGCTGAGGTAGCAGCACGCGCTGGTGTCGGCGTGAATACAGTTTCGAATCTTGAAGCGGGACGAAATGTATCTGTTGAAAATTTAGTCCGTATTGCAATGGTCTTGGGTCGATTAAACGAACTTCAGGAACTATTTAAACCTCAGCTTAACAGTGTGAATGACATTCTTCGCTATGAGAGTCAAAGTAAGCGCCACCGTATTAAGAGGAAGGGATAATGCTCAATAGACTTAATGTTTATTACAACGGTTGGGGCGAATCATGGTTATGGGGAACGCTGATTAGTTCAACAGCCACGACAGGTAGACCCACCATTGCTTTTGAATATAGTCCAGAAGCAATACAGCAAGGTGTTGAGCTCTCTTCTTACTTGCTGCCTTTAAAAGGTCTACCATTCAGACAAGGTTTTCCTACTCATCAAATGGGACTCCCAGGTCCAGTCTATGACGCTTTACCAGATGGTTGGGGCATGATGTTGATGGATCGATATTTCAAAAAAATTGGCTTAAATTCAGCACGAATTGGACCTTTGGAGCGTCTGACCTATATTAGTAGTCACGCAATGGGTGCCCTCTCCTTTGAACCTTGTGTTGCTGACATGCAAACCTCAGAAAATATCCCTTTACAACAACTGGCCCAGGAAGTTCAAGAAGTACTCAAAGGTGAAGGTGGTGAATTTCTACAGCATTTATTGGTCATGGGTGGCTCCCCTCAAGGTGCCAGACCAAAAGCGTTGGTTTACCGAGATCCTGTCAATTTAGAGTTTTCGACTCAAGATTCTGATCAACATGAAGCCTGGCTGATTAAGTTTCCTGCTCAGCAAGAGCATCCTGAAGTCTGCGCCATTGAAGCCGTCTATGCAGAATGTTTGCGACTTTGTGCAATTGAGACTCCAGATACCCATTTCTTTAATTTGCCCAATGGTTTAACGGCTTTTGCTTCTAAACGATTCGATCGTCAAAATGGTATGCGGATTCCAATGCAGAGTTTGGCTGCATATACAGGAGCAGACTATAAAGTTCCAGGTAGCCTAGACTATCGCAATTTTCTCCGGGCAACCTTGATGTGTACGCAAGATGTACGAGAAAGATTGCATGCTTTTAAACGTGCTGTGTTTAATGTGCTTTTCAATAATCGGGATGACCATACTAAGAACTTTTCATTTCTCATGGAGAAAAATGGTCAATGGAAATTGGCTCCAGCCTATGATGTGACCTTCTGCGAGGGTCCAGGTGGTTATCATCAAATGGACATTATGGGAGAAGCGCTCAATATTTCCCGAAATGACATACATAAACTCGGTACTTCAGAAGCTAATCTGACTACTCTAGAAGTCGATGAGATCATCTTGACCATGCGTGAAATTGCACTTCAATTTAGTCAAATTGCGCAGCGCCTGTATCCCCATCAAATTCGAGAATCTACCCTACAGATGATTCAATCACGGATTCAACAGAATATTGATTTTTTAACTGAAACCTAAGCGTAAATATAAACTAAGCGCCAACCATCAACTGCAAATAGACTTTGATATAGTTAGTCGCTACATAATCTGTAGAACCTGTGAATTAGCTCTCTTTATAATCACGAATATTAGATGGATCACCGCCAAGATATATTCTGCAAACGTGAAATCACTACATCCAGATCGAAAATCACTAAGAAAAAACTGTCACCAAAAAAAGGTCTGCACTATGGATAGATGCAGACCAAACTCTGGATAACTACCAGCACGAGAAATATGTCGCAATTTTGCATAGACATGAATTTGATAAAATCAGCCCAGAAAGCCAGAAATTCATAAAAACTATTTCATCAATCCCCTATAACTTAATCACGTTCATGGTCGATCTTAAATCTTGTGAAAAGTACTCATGCTGACCTAGCCAAACTGTAAAACTCATGTATTCATAGCCTTTAAATGAATCTTTCAATCGGTATATTTAAGGTAAAAACTAGTAATCAGAAGTTATTATCACCCCCATATAAAACAAGGATCAACTTAAAAACAATAACTTAGTAAATTATTCTTCCATTTTTTTTATATTTAGTGTTATCAGGTGTAGATGAAAACCCTGTTTCATCAACATAACCTAATATAATTTCACCACGTGCCGCTTGCTCTCGTAATTTTTCAATCTGCTGTGTTGCTTGTTCAAATGCAATCGGATCTCTTTTT